>VXRE01000115.1 GCA_009838635.1 Acidimicrobiia bacterium
GCCACACCAACATCTGCTCGTCGGGGGCCCGCACCGGCTACGCCATGTGGATGGGTTACGACCGGCCCTCGGCCGACTTCGCCAACGCCCGCTTCATCCTTCTCCTGTCGGCCCAGCTCGAGTCCGGGCACTACTTCAACCCCCACGCGCAGCGCATAATCGAGGCCCGCCAGGCAGGGGCGCAGGTGGCCACCATCGACCCGCGCCTCTCGAACACCGCGTCAATGTCCGACCACTGGCTGTCTCCATGGCCGGGTACGGAGGCGGCCATGCTCCTGGCCATCGCCGCCCGGCTGATCGAATGGGACGCCGTCGACCACGAGTTCATGCGCCGGTGGGTCAACTGGGAGGCCTCACTCGATGCACGGGCGCCGGATCGGCCCCGCACCTACGAGAGCTTCCTCGAGCTGCTGCGCGAGACCTACGCGGACTACACGATCGAGTTCGCGTCCTCCGAGACCGGGGTGGACGCCGAACGTATCGAGGCTGTCGCCCGGGGCATCGCCGAAGCCGGGAGCCGCTTCGCCTCCCACACGTGGCGGGCCGCCGGGTCGGGGAACCTGGGGGGCTGGCAGGTCGCCCGCTGCCTCTTCTTCCTGCACGTGCTCACGGGATCGGTGGGGACGGAGGGGGGTACTTCGCCCAGCGCCTGGGACAAGTTCAAGCCCGACCACTGGAACATGCCACCCCCGGCGAACCGCTGGAACGAGTTGATCTGGCCGGCGGAGTTCCCGCTCAGCCACTACGAGATGAGCTACCTCCTGCCCCACTTCCTCAAGGAGGGAAGGGGCCGGCTCCAGGTGTACTTCACCCGCGTCTACAACCCCGTCTGGACCAACCCGGACGGCTTCACCTGGCTCGAGGCGCTCACCGACGAGGACAAGGTCGGCCTCCACGTGGCGCTCAGCCCGACCTGGTCGGAGACGGCCTGGTTCGCCGACTACGTGCTACCGATGGGGGTAGGCGCCGAGCGCCACGACACCCACTCCTACGAGACCCATGCAGCCCGCTGGCTCGGCTTCCGCCAGCCCGTGCTGCGGGTGGCCGGTGAGCGGGCCGGACAGCGGTACGAGCGCACCTACGAGGCCAACCCCGGCGAGGTGTGGGAAGAGAACGAGTTCTGGATCGACCTCTCCTGGCGGATCGACCCGGACGGCGCCCTCGGGGTGAGGCAGTGGTACGAGTCGCCGGCCGACCCATCCCGGCCGGTGAGCGTCGACGAGTACTACGGCTGGATGTTCGACAACTCCGTGCCCGGACTCCCGGAGCGGGCCGGACGGGAGGGGCTCACCCCGCTCGAGTACATGCGCAAGTACGGCGCCTTCGAGATCGACCGCGAGCGCTACCTGTTGAACGAGGAAGCCGTGGGCGCCGATCAGCCGGGGGTGGAGGTCGATGGGCAGCGCAGGAGCGGGTTCGTCTCCCCCTCCCGCCTGCTCGAATGGCACTCCGACACGCTCGAATCCTGGAACTGGGCCGATGCGGCCATACCCACCTACCTCAAGTCCCACGTGTACTGGCGCGACCTGGACCTTGAGGGCGACGAGCGCATCCTGCTCCCGATCTTCCGGCTGCCCACCCTCATCCATACCCGGTCGGGCAACGCCAAGTACCTGTACGAGATCAGCCACGGCCACCCGTTGTGGATGAACTCCGTCGACGCCGACCAGCTCGGGTTCGAGACCGGGGACCTGGTACGCATAACCACCGACATCGGCTACTTCGTGATGCGGGCTTGGCGAACCGAGGGGATCAGGCCGGGCGTCGTGGCCGCCTCCCACCACATGGGTCGATGGCGTCTCGATGCAAAGACGGGCAACGAGAGGTGGTCATCGGCCTTGGTGGACATCAGGCGCCACGAAGACGGCTGGCTGCTCCGGCACAAGACCGGTATCGAGCCCTTCCGGTCCGAGGATCCGGACAGCGAGCGGATCTGGTGGCGCGACCCCGGGGTGCACCAGAACCTCGCCTTCCCCGTCCATCCCGACCCGGTGTCCGGCATGCACGCCTGGCACCAGCGGGTCACCCTCGGCCACGCAAGCCCCGAAGACCGTTATGGCGACGTCTTCGTCGACACGGTGCGGTCCCACGAGATCTACCAGGAGTGGATGGGCCGGACACGTCCCGGACCGGGGCCCGGAGGCCTGCGCCGACCCCGCTGGCTCACGAGGCCGCTACCCCCCGTCCCGGACGCCTACCAGGTGTAGTGGTCAGCAACTACCCGTCAGGGGGATAGGGGCCAACGGCGGCTTCTCCTCCGGGAGCGGACGCCGGGAAGGTCGGGAGGGCCTCCGCCAGGGCGTCCCATTCCTCGTCAGGTACCGGTTGGGTGGCGGCGGCGAGGTCCTCCTCCACGTCCGATGGGCGCCGGGGCCCGATGAGGGTCGTGGCGATGCGTTGTTCCCGTAGGCAGAACTGCATCGCCAGCGCCCGCAAATCCGCGTTCCGGTCTCTCGCCCACTCCCAGATCCGGCGGGCCCGTGCCACGTCACGGTCTCTCAGCTTCCACATGCCGGTCGCGGCCCGGATTGCGACTATGTCTTCAGGATCGACTCCCGAAAGCAGTCCGGCCAGGAAGGGGGATGCGTTGACGACTCCGAGCCCACGGTCGGCCGCCAGCCCGATCAGGTTCTCCGCGGTGGTACGCAGCAGGTTGTAGTCGTAGGGGCTCTGGATCACATCGAACCTTCCCGACTCGATCGCGATCCTGAGGTACTCGTGGTTCTGGACTCCGAGGCCGATGGCGCGGATCTTGCCCTCCTCCTTCAACCGCTCGAGGGCTGCGACCGCGCCGCCTGCCTCCAACACGGGGCCCATGGTCGCGGGGTCGTGGACCAGGGCGACGTCGATGAAGCCGGTACCGATAACCTCCAGGCTCTGCTCGATGACCCATGTAGCTGCTTCGCCGGTCATGTCTCCCGGATGGGCCGGATGGCTGCCGACCTTGGTGGCCAGCACCACGCCTTCACGCCATCCGCCGCGCAGCGCCATGCCGACGCGGCGGTCGCTGTCGCCACCGCGGTATCCGGGCGCCGTATCGATGTAGTTCAGACCGGCCCGGAGGGCGGTGCGAAGCGTCGTCACGGCGAGTTCGTCGACGGCGTCTCGGTCGGTGACCGCCGGGTCGGCACCCAGGGATCCCGTGCCGATCCCGATCGGTGACACACGGATACCGGTCCGTCCGAGGGTCCGCTTCGCTAGCACATCCGTCATTCCGAGCACTCCTCACGAACTGAGGGACAGAGTAGTGGCTGGTGGTTATGATGAGTATAAGCCATTACAATAGGTAACTAACCACTGGTAACTAGCCACTGGTGGATTCCGGCCACGGCCGACGACTTCAGCGGTGCCGGTGCCGTGCTGTGGGCGATCGAGGCTTCGGCGATCGTGGCGATGAGCCTGTCGGAGAACCCGAACGCGTCTCGGGCCAGTTCGTACTCGCTGAGCAACGAGCACCCGAACAGGAGGGAGTCATCGGCGTTGAGGCTGACCCGTACTCCGGCCTCTACCAGCTCCGGCAGCGGGTGTCTGTCCAGGCCCTCGACCGCGCCGACCGCGACGTTGCTGGTCGGGCACACGTCAAGGCAGACGTCGCTGCCTGCTAGGCGCCGGAGCAGGGCGCTATCCCGCGCCGCGGCGATTCCGTGCTGGATGCGCGCCGCTCCCAAGCCCAAGGTGGCGGCTACCTGGTCGGGACCGCCGAACTCTCCTGAATGGGGGACGAGGGCCAATCCGGCGTCCGAAGCAATCGCCAGGGCTTGCGCGAAGTCCTCGATGGGATTCGCCAACTCGTCGTTCACCAGGCCGAACGCGCCGACGATGTCGGGGTCCCCGCGAGCGGCGAGGCGCGCTTGGCGCACCGCGTCCGCGGGACCCCGATCACGATCCGCGGACACGATCAGCCTTGCCCCGATGCCGACCTTGTCGCGGGCCATCCGGATGGCATCCGCCACGATGTCGAGGATGAGCTCGCCCGGCCCGATGGCCTCCGCGAAGCTGTCCAGGTACAGGGTCGGCTCCACCCACACGGCGCCGTCGGCAGCGGCGTCCTCGACTACCTCGAAGACCAGGCGGCTCAAGTGTTCGGCATTCCGAATTACCTGGTTCGCCAGCGTGTATGCGGTGTAGAAGTGTCTGAAGCCGACGAAACTCTCGGGGAGAGCCATCGCCATCCCCGCCTCCTCGGCAAGTGCGGTGAGGGTCTGCGGCCGCATCGAACCAACCAGGTGGAGATGCAGGTGGGCCTTCGGCAGCTCCCGGAGGTTCCTGCGCGCCGTTCCGGATTGGGGCATAATCAGGGAGCAGCCTAAGTGGTCTGCCTGTGAGATGACGGTGTGGAATGCGTCGGCAGCGGTGTTCCTCGCGAGGCCCGGTGACGAATGCGTACCCGCAGCGGCACGTTGAGGAGGCGGAACGCAGCGAGGGGCGCCGATGGCACGCAGAACACGCCAAGTTATCTTGCAGACAGACCGCTAATCGGGTGTCGCACATGGTCCCAGGAAGGTCGCGGCGGACTCCTCCCGTCGCTGGCGACCCGCAAGACGGTCAGGGTCGGACGTGAGCGTGGGAAGCGCGCCGACACGCTGGCGCTGGCGCCGTTCCTCCCGCACGAGTTCACTGGGCACCGCGATCCTGTTCCTGTTTCCGGCCCTGCTGGTCATCGGGGTCTTCCATCTCTACGGAACCGGCCGCAACATCTACCTGTCGCTCACCGACTGGACGCTCGCCGGCGCCGAGTTCATCGGCTTCACGAACTACATCAACCTCTTGCAGAGCGGCGACTTCTGGAACTCCGTGAAGGTCACTTTCTTCTTCGCCTTCGTGGTGCCGGTCACGGTGATCGTGGCCATACCGGTTGCGTACCTGTTGCACTACGTGATCCGCAAGAGCTACCTCTACCGGCTGCTGCTGTTCGTCCCCTTCATCGTCCCGACCGTCGCCACCAGCCTCGTCTGGGGTCTCGTCTTCGCTCCGAGCCCGACGGGTGTCGTGAATGCGGCCCTCAATCCCTTCGGTATCAGGCGCCAGGGGTGGATACTCGACTCCACGGGCGTGGTTGAACTCGTGGCGGGCTGGTTCGGGGCAACCGTTCCCGGCTGGGCGGAGGGTCCGAGCATCGCCATGGCGATCCTGCTGCTGGTCAGGTACTGGCAGATGCTCGGCTTCACCGTCCTCATCCTGTATGCCGGGATGACCCGAATCGACCCTGACCTGCTGGACGCGGCCCGGGTGGACGGTGCCAGCGAGCCGAAGATACTCCGGCGAGTGGTCATCCCCGTGCTATCACCGACGATCCTGTTCGTGGTGGTCGTCTCCCTGGTGTTCGCCCTGCGCGAGTTCAACACGATCTTCGTCCTGACCCTGGGCGGTCCGGCCCGCACTACGGAAACCCTGTCGATGCTCATGTACCGGCAGTTCTGGGGAGACAACCTGTTCGCGTTGGGAGCGGCCACGGCCACGGCCCTCTTCCTGATCATCCTGCTGGTGACCTGGCTCCAGTTCCGGTTGAGCCGGCGGTGGGTCCACTACACGGCGGGAACGGCGTGATGGCCACCGGCCACAACGCCCCCCAGACCAGGATGCTCGCCCACGTGGTCCTGGTCCTGCTGTGCGCCTTCGCCCTGGCGCCGCTCTACTGGATGGTCACCACCTCCCTCAAGCCCTTGGACGAGGCCCTGCAGGTACCCCCCACGATCCTTCCCGAGACGGCCTCCATCACCACCTACATCGACATCTTCCTCGAGACGATGATGGCGCGCTGGATCCTGAACTCCCTGTTCGTGGCCACCCTCTCGGCCAGCGGAAACGTGCTGTTCGGAGCATTGGCGGGCTATGCCCTGGTCAGGATCCGGTTCCGGGGACGCAAGGTCATCCTGATGCTGGTCCTGGCCAGCTTCATGATCCCGTTCGAGGCCACTTTCATCGCCAACTACGTGCTCATCAACGATCTCGGCTGGTACAACACCTACACGGCTCTGATCGTCCCGTGGATGGCCGGGGCGTTCGCGGTGTTCATGTTCCGCCAGGAGTTCCTGGGAATACCCGATGACCTGTTCGACTCGGCCTACGTGGACGGGAGCTCGGAGGCCAGGGCCTTCTGGTCGATCGGGCTGCCGCTGGTCCGGGCGGCGGCCGTGACCGTCTTTCTGATCACCTTCATCTGGTCCTGGAACGCCCTCCTATGGCCCCTGTTCGTGACTGCCGACTCCGAGTTGCGAGTCGTGCAACTGGGCCTGGTCTCATTCCAGACGGAAGGCGCCGTATTCGTCAATATGTTGATGGCTGCGGCCGTCATAGGGATACTCCCCGTGGGTATCCTGTTCTTCATCGGTCAGAGGTTCGTCATAGAGGGAGTCACCCAGGGAGGCATCAAGTAGCACGACCAATACATGGCGACCTGCGGACGGTGAACGAACGTCGGAGAGACTAGGGAGTAGGTATGAGAGTGAGGACCTTCCGACCCAAAGGCATGATGCTGGGAGCGTTGCTCCTGGTTCTGGCCCTGGTAGCCGCAGCTTGTGGCGACGACGAGCCGGCCGCCACGACCGCCGCGCCTGCCACAACAGCCGCGCCTGCCACGACCGCGGCGCCTGCCACGACCGCCGCGCCTGCCACCACCGAGGCGATGGAGGAGGAGACCGAGACGACCGAGGCCGCGCCCGCCACGACCGAGGCGATGGCGGAGCCGACGACCACGACTCTCGCGGAACTCGAGCCAGCCACCATCCAGTTCTGGCACGTCTACAGCGGGCCGCTGGAAGAGGCGATGAACGAGTTGGTGGCCAGGTTCGAGGCGAAGTATCCCCAGATCGACGTGGAGGCCCAGTTCACCGGCGGCTACTACCCGACCGGCCAGAAGATCGCCGGCGCAATCGAGGCTAACGACCTACCCAACTTGACGGTCGCCTTCGAGGACGCGGCCGTCAACTGGGGACGGGCCGGCGTCCTGCTCGACCTGACCGATTACGTCCACGACCCGGTTATCGGCGTCGATGTGGCCGACTTCCTGCCCGTGGAGATGGCCCGGAACACCTACCTGTCCGAGGGCGGGCGGATGCTCAGCTTCCCGTGGACGGTTGCCATCGCCGTGATGTTCTACAACCAGGACATGCTGAGCGGCCTGGGATTCGACGGTCCGGCCGAGACCTGGGACGAGTTCCTGGCCCAGTGCGAGGTAATCCTCAACGACCTGAACAAGAGCTGTTACTCCATACAGGTCGACGCCTCCATGTGGAACGCCACCGGCTTCACCTTCGGTGGTTTCCCGACCATCGACGTGGAAGCGAGGGCAACGAGGTACGGCGAAGAACCGTGGACCAAGGCTCTGGACCTGTTCGCCACCCTCATCGAGGAGGGCTACGGCTTCCCGACGGTCGGCCGGGCCGATGAGGCGACGGCCAACCTGAGCGACTTCGCGTCCCAGCAGGTCGCCTACATCATGACCTCCAGCCGCTGGGTTCCCTTCGTAGAGGAGGGGGTGGCCGGTTCCTTCAACTGGAGCGTGGGAGCTGTTCCCCAGGAGTTCGAGGGCGCCGATCCCGTCACGGTCCTGTTCGGACCCAACGCGGTGGCCTTCAACACCACGGAGGCCGAGAACCTGGCCACGTGGGAGTTCATCAAGTTCCTGTCGAGCCCCGAGAGCCAGGCCTACTGGGCCGAGACTTCCGGGAACCTGCCCAGCAGGTTGAGCGTCGGTGACTCGGTCGAGTACGCGGCCTTCCTGGAGACTTCGCCTCCGATGGCGGCTGCCTGGGAGATCCTGCCCTACGCCCTGTCGGAGCTGCCGATGACGGACGAGGGGAACCTCGGCCCGCCCCCGTTCTCCTTCCGGGTCCTCCAGCAGGACGTGCAGGCGGAGCTTCTCACCGGCAACATGACCCGCGAGGAAGCGCAGCGCAAGCTCGTTGAGGACGGCGCCACCCTGCTCGGCGAGTACTACTCGAACCTCTTCGGTTCCTAGGCCCGACCTGTCTCCGACCCATCCGTGCCGGTCGCTCCATGCATGAGCGACCGGCACGGGAGTGGACAGCAGTCCGGTCTGCCGGCGGGGATAAGCTTGCCGGAAGTTGATCCCGCGGGGAGAACGGTTTGAGACGCGAAGCCATCCTGGAGGCTCTGCACCGGCGGATCGCCACCGGCCAGGCGGTCCTGGCGGCCGGTTGCAGCGCCGGGATAATCGCCCGGTCCGCCGAGGAGGCCGGCGCCGACCTGATCGTGGTCTACAGCACCGGACGGTCCCGTCTGATGGGCCTGCCCACCTGGCGGTTCGGCGACTCGAACCAGGGCACGCTGGAGATGTCGTCCGAGATACTCAATGTCGTGTCCGACACTCCCGTCATCGGCGGTATCGAGGCCAACGACCCCACCCGCAGGGACCTGGGTCGTTTGCTGGACCGGTTCGAGGAGGCCGGATTCTCCGGAGTGATCAACTTCCCGACGCTCACCAACATGCCCGACCAGCGCCGGAGGGCCCAGATGGTGGGATACGGGTTCGGGCGCGAGGTCGAGGCCGTCCGGCTGGCGCGGAGCCGTAGCATGTTCACCATGGCTTACGTGGCCAGCGCCGATGACGCGGCGAGGATGGCCGCCGCCGGCGCTGACTGCGTGGTCACCCATTCCGGGCCCACTACCGGTGGAAGGGTCGGGTACTCGGACGACCGATCCGTCGAGGCGGTGTGCGCGTACGCCCAGTCGCTGATCGACGCGGCCGTGGCGGCGAATCCGGACGTGATCCCCCTCCTCCACGGAGGGCGCCTGGCCACGCCCGACGACGTTCGGGAGGCGCTGCCGCTCACCACGGCGGTGGGGTTCGTCGGCGCATCGAGCATCGAGCGGATCCCGGTGGAGCGGGCCGTCCGGCACACGGTCCGGGCCTTCAGGAACCTGTCCACCGGCAGCGAGCAGAGGTAAGGAGGCGAGGCGTTGAGAGTTGTGGTAACGGGGGGCGCGGGCAGGTCCGGGAGCGTGATCGCGGCCCATCTGCGTTCAGCCGGCGCCGACGTGCTCACCGTGGATCTGGTGGCCCCTCGCGGGGGCGACCCCGGTTCGGACATCGGTTCGCACCTCTTCGTCGACCTCGGCGACCTCGGAGAGACGGTCGAGGCCTTCCGGGGCGCTGACGCGGTACTGCATCTGGCGGGGGTCTGGGCCCAGGGGGTGCGGACGCCCACCGTCACGTTCCAGGCCAACGTGCGGACCGCGTTCAATGTGTTCGAGGCGGCGGCCATCGCGGGTGCCAAGCGGGTCATCTGGGCCTCGACGCAGGCCGTGACCGGAAACCCCTGGGGACCCGGCAACCTCCCCGAGTACCTGCCCATCAACGAGTCCATTGCCGCGCGGCCCCGTGGGACGTATGCGCTCTCGAAACACGTGGGCGAGCAGATCGGACCGTATTTCGCGGAAGTCCGCAATCTGGAGGTGGTCGGGCTACGGCTCGCCTGGATGATCCATGAGGGCGGATGGGACGTGGTGCCGATGTGGCAGGAGAACCCGCTGTCCCGGCGCTTCAACGCCTTCGTCTACGTCGACGTGCGTGACGTGGCGGCGGCCTGCGCCGCGGCGCTCGAGGCGCCCGTCAGCGGTTCCCATGTCCTGAACATCGGCGCCGCCGACACGTGCATGGACATCCCCTCGGCGGAGTTGGCAGCCCTGGCCTTCGAGGGTGTCCCGCTCCGGCGAACCCTGGACGGGTACGAGACGCTCGTGTCCATTCGAGCAGCGCGGGAACTCATCGGTTTCCGACCCCGATTCTCGTGGCGTGATCACCTGCCTCCACAGTGAGTAGCCGGCCCAACATCGTCGTGATCCTGGCCGACGACCTGGGCTTCTCGGATCTCGGGTGCTACGGATCGGAGATATCCACGCCGGCGATCGATTCGCTCGCACGGGACGGGCTGCGTTTCACCCAGATGTACAACTCGGCCCGCTGCTGCCCGTCGAGGGCTGCGCTGCTGACGGGTCTGCACCCGCACCAGGCCGGCATCGGACACATGACGTACACGATGTCGGACACCAACCCCGCCTACCAGGGTTACCTGAACGACTCGTCCGTCACCCTCGCCGAGGTGCTGGGGGCCGCGGGCTACCGCACGCTGATGTCGGGCAAGTGGCATGTGGCACGCCAGCGGAACATGGCCGAGCGGGACAGCTGGCCCGACGAGCGGCCGGGCTTCCCCCTTCCTAGGGAGCGGGGGTTCGACGACTTCTTCGGGACGATCGGCGGGGCCGGCTCGTACTACAAGCCCACCTACCTGATGCGCAACGAGCAGCTACTCGACCAGACCGAGCCCGACTGGTACTACACGGATCAGATCACCGACCACGGGGTACGCATGGCCACCGAAGCCATGGACGGCGGGGAACCATTCTTCCTGTACCTCTCCTACACCGCTCCCCATTGGCCGCTCCACGCCCACCCCGACGACATTGTCCGCTACGAGAGCCACTACCGGGGAGGATGGGACTCGATCAGGACCGCCCGCCACGAGGAACTCAAGGCCAGAGGCCTCGTAGATCCCCGCTGGCCGATCAGCCCCCGTGATCCCACCGCCTTCCCGTGGGAGGAGTCCACCTACCCGGAGTGGGAGGCTTATCGGATGGCGATCTACGCCGCTCAGATCGACCGTATGGATCAAGGGGTGGCCAGGCTGCTGGACGCCCTGCGCGAGCGGGACCAGCTGGACAACACGGTCATCATCTTCCTCTCCGACAACGGCGGCGCGGCGGAGTTCCTGGCCGAGGACGGTCCCCTCCGGCCCGGCTGGATAGCGGACACCACGCCCGACGGCCGCCCGATGCGCTACGGCAACACGCCGGACATCCTGCCGGGCGGGCCTGAGACCTTCCAGAGCTACGACATCTGCTGGGCGAACGCCTCCAATACCCCGTTCCGGCGTTTCAAGGGGTGGGTACATGAAGGGGGTATCTCCACCCCGCTCATCGTCCACTGGCCCGGCCGCATCCCCGAACCCGGAGTGGTACGTACCCCGGCCCACCTCGTGGACATCATGCCGACCTGTCTTGAGGTGGCCGGCGCCACGTACCCGGCCCGCTACCGGGATAACGACATCACGCCGTTTGAGGGCCACAGCCTGGTGCCCGCCTTCCATGATCCCGGCTGGGAACGTCCCGGATCACTGTTCTTCGAGCACGAGGGTTACCGGGCGATCAGGCAGGGTCCGTGGAAGCTCGTGAGCGGGGAGGAAGAACGCTGGGAGCTGTACCAGATCGACGAGGATCGCACCGAGAGCACCGACCTGGCCGGCCGCGAGAAGCAGCGCGTGGGTCGGATGGCCGGCGAGTGGAACGACTGGGCTGTCCGGGTGGGAGTCAACTTCAATCTGCGTGACGACTTGGGGGAACTGTTAGCCCGGCAACGTATCGGCGTCGGCGAGGGACGAGCCAGGTTGCGTAGAGCATGAGCGGCCCCGTGCGGATAGGCGCTTCCATCTTCTTCACCGCTGACTCGATCCAGCCCGCTGAGTTGGGGGTCGAACTCGAGGCTCGCGGGTTCGAGTCCCTGTGGCTGCCGGAGCATTCCCACATGCCGCTGGCACAGCAGGAGGAACTCGGAGACCGCCGGCTGCCCGAGAAGTACGAGGTGCTCTACGACGCCTTCACGTCGCTGGCCGCGGTGGCCTCCACGACGAGCAGGATCCTGCTCGGCACCGGGATCACCCTCCTCGGCATCCGTGACCCGATCTGGACGGCCAAGGCGACCGCCACCCTGGATCGCCTCTCGGGTGGCCGGCTCCTGCTCGGGATCGGCTATGGATGGCTCCGGCGCGAGTACGAGAGCCACGGCATCCCCTTCGACCGGCGGCGGGCGATCACAAGGGAGAAGCTCCGGCTCGTCAGGGCGCTATGGACGAGCAAGACCACCGAGTTCGCGGGAGACCATATCCAGCTTGCGCCCAGCCGCCAGGGACCCAAACCGCTCCAGCATCCGCATCCCCCGGTTCACATCGGAGCAGCCCTGGGTCCCGGAACCAAGGCGGACCTGGCCTCGTTGGCCGACGGATGGATCCCTCTCGGGATGTACCGGGTGACGCCCCAGGAGATCGCCGAGGTCCAGGAAGCCGCGGCCGCCAACGGCAGGGGGCCGCTCGAGGTCAGCGTCTACCTCGACTACACCGCGGTACACCGGATCGACGAGATGGCGGACGCCGGGTGCGACCGGGTCGTCGTGTGCCTGCCCAGCGCGGGCCGCGCCGAGGTGCTCGATTACGTGGAGCAGATCGCCGAAGCCTGGATCACTGACGGTGATTCCATGGGGGTCAGTTGACCGTGGACTTCGGCAGGTTTGAGTGGCTGAGCTTCGACTGTTACGGAACTCTGGTCGATTGGGAGTCCGGCATATGCGCGGCGGTCAGCGACGTACTGGAGTCCCACGGAGTTCAGAGGTCCAGGGCCGAGATCCTAGCCCTGTACGCGGACCTGGAGCCCCGGGCGCAGGCCTCCGAGACGTTTCTGGAGTATCGCCGTGTGCTGCGCAACGTGATGGGGATGATCGCAACGGAGCTGGGCTTCCGGTGCGCGGGGTCAGAGGCGGACGCGTTGGCGGACTCCCTGCCCGGCTGGCCGGTGTTCGGTGATGTCAAGCACGCCCTGGATGCGTTGAAGGCGCACTACCGGCTGGCCGTGATCTCCAACATCGACGACGACCTGTTCAGAGGCACGGCCCGGGCGCTGCATGTGGACTTCGACGTGGTGGTGACCGCTCAGCAGGCTCGCAGTTACAAACCCAGCCTCACCAACTTCGAGGTCGCGGCGGCCCGCATGGCGGTCGACAAACGGGCGTGGCTCCACGTGGCCGAAAGCCTTTTCCACGACATCGGGCCGGCGAACCAACTGGGCATCTCGTCGGTATGGGTCAACCGTGCCGGCCAGGGAGGCGCAACACGGCGAACCGAAGCCGTGGCCGACCTCGTCGTCCCCGACCTAGCGACCCTGGCCGCAAAAGCGACTCCGGTGTAGCCGAGCGCGTGTCTCGGGGGACCGCTACCGACGGCCGGTCTCTCTCCGCACTCTGTCCCGCCGCCGGCGCGCCCAGGACAGCGCCACGCTGGAAACCACCGCCATGAGGGCAGCCAGGAAGTTGAACAGGATGTCCTCGGGGTCGAAAACGCGGCTGGGTATGAACGCCTGGATACATTCGTCGATCACCCCTACCACCGAGGCCGCTGCAATCGCCAACAGGGCCGGGATCGGGACGCGACGACCCTGGCGGGCCCGCTCTTTGAGCGCCTCGTGGATGAAGACGGCCACCACGCCGTACTCGATGAGATGGGTGCGTTCCTCCGGGAGCGCCATCCGCAACATCACCATGAAGTAGGCGGCCGCGATACCCAGCGCGATGCCTATCTCTGCGGCCCCCGGCCGTTTCCTCAGGCCTAGGACCACGACTGTCGCCCCGACGAGGACCATGCCGAAGGCGAAGGCGGCTACGAGTATTCCCTCGTCTCGCAGCACTCCTGCCAGGGTCCGAGCCAGGCCGAGGGTCGAGTAGATGGCCACCACGACCGCCAGCGTCCAACTCCAGAGCCGCCGCTCCCGAGCCGAGGCGAACAGGGACCCGGAGGGTTCGTTACCGGATGCCATGGTCATCCTCCATCGGAAGCGTCGGGTAGCCGGGCATGTTCATGCCTTGAACTGGATCCTACGGCGGTCCAGCACTCCTACCGGGGCGGCTCGGACGCCGCCGGCTCGGCGATCTGGCATGATGTCATCCATGCCGCATCCAGGGCCCACCGAGCCCGATCGTTCGCCGCACGGATGGTCGGTCGCCGCGGTGACCGACGCTGGACCGCGCGAGGTGAACGAAGACGCCATGTTCACGGCGGTGTCGGATAACGGCTCGTGGGTGATCGCGGTGGCCGACGGCCTCGGGGGCCACGATCGCGGGGACGAGGCGTCACAGGCGGCCGTGGGCGGCCTGCCGGAGCGGATCGGCAGCGCGGCGGACATGGCGATGGCGTTCGCCGAGGCCAACCAGCGGGTCCTCGCGCTATCCACATCGTCGCAGCAGAAGGGCTATCGGGCGCGACCCCGCAGTATCCCGATGACCACCCTGTGCGTGGCGGCGTGGACGCCCGAGGGCGGTCTCCTGATCGGGTGGATGGGCGACACGATGCCCTTTGCGGTGTGGTCCGGACCTGATGGCTACGCGGGATCCTGCTGCGGCTCTCCCCATAGAGACCTCTACGGGTACATCACGATTTGCCTGGGCCAGCCGCCCGATGACGAGGCCGAAGAAGCGGGACTGGTCGAGGTGGAGATGGCCGGGGTGTTCGAGGACTCTGAACTTCCGGACGCTGTGATCATCGCCAGCGACGGGGCCTGGGAGCCACCTGCGATCGAATATGGCGGCGCGGAGTGGTTGTGGGACGACTCGCCGGCCGGCATCGGGTCGGCCTGTGACCCTGAAGCGGTCGACGCCTCCGGGATCGCCGAGAGCGTTCTCGGGACGGCCCGTAGCCTCGGGTTCAACGACAACGCCACCGTCGCGGGTGCCCACCGGCGCCGCCCGCCCGACCAGTGAGGCCCGGCGCGTGACCCCGCGAACGACGACTCCTGGCTCAGAGGACTCTACGGGCGAGGTCGTTGCCGCGGGGGTGGACAGAGCGCGGTCGGCGATGGCCGAGTTCGCCGACGCGGACCAGGGTCGGGTGGACGAGGTGGTCACGGCGCTGGCCTGGTCGCTCTACAAACCCGAGCACGCCCGGGAACTGGCCGAGCTCGCCGTGCGTACCACCGGCCTCGGGAACGTCGCGGACAAGATCGTCAAGAACCGCCGCAAGACCTTCGGCACCCTCCGAGATCTGAGCCGGGCCAGGACGGTGGGGCTGATCGAGGAGGATCCCGCCCGGGGCCTGATGATCTACGCCAAGCCGGTCGGGGTGGTGGCCGCGGTCACGCCGTCCACCAATCCCGCCGCCACCCCCGTCAACAAGGCGATGATGGCCGTCAAGGGCCGCAACGCGGTCGTAATCGCACCCTCGCCGCTCGCCTATGCGACCACGTCGCGCGCGGTGGAACTGATGCGGGCGGCGCTGGAGGGCGTGGATGCACCGCCCGATCTGGTCCAGATCCTTCCGGAACCGGTCACCCGACGGTCCACCACGGCATTGATGGAGGCTTGCGACCTGTCCGTGGTCACCGGGTCGCAGAACAACGTGCGCAGCGCCTACCGGAGCGGCAAACCGGCGATCGGAGTGGGCGCCGGCAACGTGCCCGTGGTCATCGACAGCACCGCCGACCTCGGGCAGGCCGCCGCCGGCATCGTGGCCTCCAAGACCTTCGACAACGCCACTTCGTGCTCCTCGGAGAACTCGCTGGTGATCCTCGATGACGTATACGACCGGGCGCTGGACGAGCTTCGCAAGGCCGGGGCCTACGTGGTCGACGGTCAGGAGAAGGGTGCGATCCGGGACGCCCTGTGGGTGGAGGGCAGGCTGAACCGCGAAGTGATCGCTCGGGATGCGGACGTCCTCGCCCGCCATGCCGGGCTTGGCGCGCAGGCCGGTCAGGCCAGGTTGTTCCTGGTCGAGGACGAGCTACCGGCCCGGGCTGGTTCCTTCGCCGACGAGAAGCTCTCGCTGGTGCTCACCGTCTACCGGGCAGCCGGCATCAGGGAGGCGATTGACACGGTCAAGGCCGTTCTGGAGGTCAGGGGGAGGGGCCATTCCTGCGGCATCTACACGGCTTCGGTCGACAACGCCCGCCTCCTCGCGACCGAACTGGACGTAGTCCGGGTGCTCGTCAACCAGGCCCACGCCATCGGGAACGGGGGCAGCTTCACCAACGGGCTCCCCTTCACCCTGACGATGGGCTGCGGAACCTGGGCGGGAAACAGCATCAGCGAGAACCTCAACTACCGCCACTTCATCAACCTGACCCACCTGTCCACCACCGTCGCCGAGGACCGACCCACCGAGGAGGCCCTGTTCGGCGACCACTGGCGCCAATACGGAGAATGAGCAACTACGGCTGAGAGTCCTCGGGGGACCGCCAAGCGCCGCCCGCGGTGCCTCCCGGTTTTATCATCAAGGTACTCAGCGGGGGCAAGAGACCGCGCAGGAGATCCGTCCGACCGGACGGGAGCAACGTTGGTGGGTACACGAGGAGGAGAGCCGATGGCGGCCGTCGAAGGCGAGAACCGGAACGTGCGCTACGAACCGGAGGAGAACCCCCCGCCCGCCGTGACGGTCGGGGCCGGTCTGCAGGCCGCCACGATAATCGTCGCGCCGGTCGTTCTCACGGTCGTGATAGTCGCCAGGGTGGCCGAACAGCCGGAGTCCTACATCTCCTGGGCCGTGTTCGCGGCCCTGATCGTGAGCGGCGTGACCACCGTGTTTCAGGCGGTGAAGTGGGGGCGCATCGGGGCCGGGTACGTGCTCGTCATGGGAACCTCAGGGGCGTTCATCGCAGTATGCGTCGCGGCGCTGGTGGAGGGCGGGCCGTCCACGATGGCCAGCCTGATCGTGGTCTCGTCGCTCTTCCAGTTCCTGATGGCGGCCCGGCTCTCGCTGCTGCGTCGCCTCTTCACCCCGGTCGTCTCGGGAACCGTGATCATGCTCATCACGGCCACGGCCATGCCGGTCGTGTTCGATTTGCTGGTGGACGTTCCCGAGGGTGTGCCGTCGGCTGCCGCACCGGCCGCCGCGCTGGTGACCCTGGCAACGGTTGCCGGTCTGATACTGCGGGCCCCGTCGGCGGTGCGGCTGTGGTCGCCGGTCATCGGAATCGCGGTGGGTTGCGCTGTGGCAGCCGCGTTCGGACTGTATGACGTGGGACCCGTGCTGGAGGCTCCCTGGGTGGGGGTGCCCTCGGTCGGCTGGCCGGGCCTGGAGTTCGCTCCCGGCCCCGAGTTCTGGGCGCTGCTCCCCGCCTTCGTGGTCGTGACCCTCGTGGGAGCGATAGAAACCCTGGGTGATGGGGTGGCGATCCAGAGGGTTTCCCGGCGCCGCCAGCAGGCAACCGACTTCCGCGTGGTGCAGGGAGCACTGAACGCCGACGGTGTCGGCAACCTGCTCTCGGGCCTGACGGGGACCCTTCCCAATACCACCTACTCGTCCAGCATCTCGCTGGCTGAGGTCACGGGGATCGCGGCACGGAGGGTCGGCGCGGTGATCGGCATCATCTTCGTGGCGGTGGCGTTCCTGCCCAAGGCCACGGCCCTCCTGGTCGGCATCCCGGCGCCGGTTGCGGCCGCGTACATCACCGTCCTCCTCGCGCTGCTGTTCATCCAGGGCGTGAAGATCGTCCTCCAGGATGGCCTCGACCATCGCAAGGCCGCCGTGGCGGGACTGGCGTTCTGGATCGGCGTGGGCTTCCAGAACCAGGTGATCTTTCCCGACCTGCTGGGCACGGGGTTCTTGGCGGTGTTGCTCGGAAACGGCATGACGGCAGGAGCGATCGTCGCCATTCTCATGACGTCCTTCATGGAACTGACCGGCCCGCGGCGCATGCGTTTGGAGCTCGGACTCGATTCGGAAACCCTGCCGGAGCTCGGGGACTTCCTGCGCAGGTTTGCCTCGAAGGTGGGGTGGGACTCCGACTCGGCGGAGAGGCTGGTCCTGGTGGGTGAGGAGACGCTGTCCAGCCTGGAGACTGCGGAGGATCGGGCCGAGGACGAGCGCCGCCTGGTGGTGGCCGCCCGGTCCCGCGCGGAAGGGGCGGAGCTGGAGTTCGTCTGCGCGTCGGACAGAGAGAACCTGGAGGACCGCCTGTCCTACCTGGCCGACGCGCCCGAGATAGCCGATGTCCGGGAGATCTCCTTCCGCCTGCTCGAGCACTACGCGTCGTCGGTACGCCACCAGAAGTACCACGGGGTGGATGTCATCACGGTGACGGTGGACGGTCCCCGCTAGAGACCACGCAGGAGCTCTAGCCGTCAAACCACGGCGAGGGGGGCCATCGCCTCGATATCGGTTACGACATCGATGATGACGGGTCGCTCCGCCGCCAGAGCCCGTTCCAGGGCGGCGCCGAACTGGTCCGGCTTCTCCACCCGGATGCCCATTGCGCCCATTCCCTGGGCGAGTCGGGCAAAGTCCACCTCGTTGAAGGTCCACAGGCGGCGTCCTTCGGGGGTCTGCTGCCCTCCGTAGGCCCGGTCGAACCCGCGGGCGGACTGGTTGCCCGAGGAGTTGTTGTTGACCACCGTGACGGTGTTGATGCCCCAGCGGACGGCGGTCTCGATCTCTGCGATGTGGTACCAGAGCCCGGCGTCTCCGGTGAAGCAGACCACAGGGCGGTCAGCGGCGGCGCACTTGGCGCCCAGCGCGGCCGGGAACGCCCAGCCGAGGTGTCCGGCGCTGCGGAGGTAGCGTTGGTCAGCGCTGCGGGTGTCGAACATGCCGCCCATCCACATCCCGGCGTGGCCGGTGTCGACCACGATGCAGGCGTCGTCGGGCACGAGATCCGTCAACTCCGCGCAGATCCGCTCCGGGCGGATGGGCACCGCATCCGAACGAAGGTGTCGCAGATGGTGCCGGCGCCACGCAGCCACTTCACCGCGGGCGATGGCGAGCCAATCCGGCCGGTTCGCACGGGCTGGCCCGGCAAGTTCGAGGATGGCGCCCAGGGCTGCCCGGGCATCCGCGTTGATGGCCACCCGCAGCGGGTAGTTACGACCCGTCATCTCCGGGTCGATGTCGATCTGGACAGCGGGAACCCCCGGCTCCGGAACCTGCCAGAAGTGGGTGGTCATGCTGCCGGTGCTCGACCCGACGAAACACACCAGGTCGGCCTGGTCGACGACCCGGTTGGCGGCGCTTCGCGAGTAGGTGCCCACCACCCCGACGCACAGGGGGTGGGTACCCGGAATCGTGTCCTTCCCGTTGAGGGAGGTCACGACGGGGATGGAGAGCCGTTCCGCAACAGCCACCAACTCGCCTGCAGCCCGGGAAGCACGGACGCCGCCGCCCGTAACCAGTACCGGCCGCTCGGCGCGCTGGAGCAGGTCCAGAGCGGCCGCTACGGCTTGCGGATCGGGGAGGGGCCGTACCGGTGGCACCGAGACGAATCTGGTGTCGACTGAAGAGTCGAGGTCTCCCTCCTCGAGGTCGATTTGGCCCTCGTTGCCGACGAACTGGAGGTGGGCCGGCCCGGGGCGGCCGGACACTGCCGCGCGGAATGCCTGCCGGACGAGATCGGGGATCTTCTCGACAGCGTCGACTTCGGCGCTGAACTTGGTGACGTTGACGAAGGCGGGCAGGTCGTCCACCTCCTGGTAGACACCCTTGCCGGTTGCGGCAGGGTCCCTCCCCCCGGTGAGGGCGATGACCGGGGAGTTGGCCAGGTGGGCGTCGCGAAGGCCGGCGGCCAGGTTCAGCGCCCCCACCGCCTGGGCCAGGCACACCCCGGGCCGGCCCGCCATCCTGGCATACCCGTCGGCCATGTACGCGGCCGGCTTCTCCCCGTGGGTATGGATGCGCCGCACCCCGAACCGCTCCAGTTCCGCAAGTGTTCGCCGGAGGACGGCCGGCACCATGAAGACATGGGTCACCCCGTACCCGTCGAGCATCTCCGCCAGGGCCCTGGCGCCTGTCATCATGGCGGACACGTTAACCCCGATCCCTACTCGCCTAGAGGGCGGTTGGAACGGAACTCTCCGCCGCCGGCAATCCGGGTCGTCCGATAGAGCAGGGCTACGGATAGGATTCGCCGTTCACCGGATCACTCGGCAGGGGGCTGCATACTGTCTCGGGAAACTTCACGACCTCGTGGTGATGCTCTCGGTGGCGCAGGCTTTGATCGGCGCCGCATCCTGATAACGGTCTTGTTGCTCGTGTTGCCGGCAGCGGCATGCTCGTCACAGGACGATTCTGCCGGCGGGGAGGCCGGTGGAACTGCGAGCACGACTCCCGTCTCCACAATCGGCGAGCCGGTGACCACCGCGTCTACCTCCGCCCTTGGCGAGCCGGCAACCACGACGTCTGCCGCCGTCAGCGGGACGGCGCCAGCCGCTTCCGATCCGGTCCAGCGCGTGACGACCACCGTCACCTCCGTCGCCGGAGCGGGCAGTGGGGACGATCCGGACGATGAGGACGCGGTGGATCCGGTCGAGGAAGCGGGAGTTGTGGATGGCACGGACGGGAGCTCCGCGGCCCCCGAGCCCACCGTGCGGTGGATCGAATGCGAGTTCGAGGGGCTCGAGTGCGGTGTCGTCAAGGTGCCGCTCGACTACCGCGACCCGGGTGCGGGGGAGCTGGAACTCACCATCGCCGTGCACCCCGCCACCGATCCGGACCGGCGCATCGGCCACCTGGTGGTGAATCCGGGAGGACCCGGCGCCAGCGGCATCGACATGGCTGCGTGGGCTCTGGAGGGCCCCGGTGTGGTCTTCACCGCACCGGTGCTCGAGCGGTTCGACATCGTCGGCTTCGACCCCCGTGGCGTCGCGCGCTCGGAGCCTTACTTCGTGTGCGGCGAGCCCGGAGCGCAGCTAGCGCTGCTGTCGCAGGTGGAGCTCCCATTCGACGAAGCCGAGGAGTTCGCAGCAGGTGAGGCAGCGGCGCTGCTCTGCGTAGAGTCGATGGGCGCCGCGGCCGGACTGTTGCACAGCGAGTACGTGGCCCGCGACATGGACGAGATCCGGAAGGCGCTCGGAGCGGAGCAGGTCAGCTACTTCGGCGCGTCCTACGGTGCCACGCTCGGCGTGTGGTACGCCACGTTGTTTCCCGAGTCGGTGCGAGCCATGGTGGTGGACGGCGCGGACAATCCGCTGGACGACGTCAGCACGGTCGAGGCGCGTGTCGCCAACGTGATCGACGAGCTCCAACAGTTCGAAGTGTTGCTGGGGGAAGCCCTCGACGCGTGCGATCAGCCCGAGTGCCCGATGTACAACGACGGCGACCCGCGCGGGTATTTCAAGGAGAACGTCGGCGCGCTCGAGGCGGTGGTCGAGGCCACCGGCGGGAATCCGGTCGCGGGAGCACTGGCGATCATCACGCCGCTGTACAGCGAGGAGGCTTGGCCCTACTTGTGGATAGGCTACGCGTTGCTCGTTGAGGAAGACGATCCATCCCTCCTCGCCGAGTTCGCGCGGTTTCAACTCGGGGACAGCCACGGCGGGACCACCTTCACGGAGCACGTCAACTGCCTCGACTCCTGGGTGCTGAACCCGCAACTGGATCGTGACGTGCGGCTGTCCGACGAGACGGCGATGGAGGAGGCTGTGCGCCGGGAGTTGCCGTTGCTGGCCCACCTCGAGTTCACGGCGCCGGGGACGTGCCCGTTCTACGACCTGCTCGATCGGGCCACGTTCGGCGGCACGCTCGACGGCAGCGATGTACCCATCGTGGTTATCGGTAACCCGCGGGATCCCGCCACGCCGCTCAGCGAATCAGTCGAACTGGTGGAGGAGACGCTGTCGAACGGCTACCTGGTCGAGGCCGAGCACCTGGCACACGGGGTGTATCCCAACAACGAGTGCGCCAACGGGATCATCCACCGGGCCCTGATCGACCTCGTTCTTCCTGACGAGCGCACCACGATCTGCTGAGTGGGAACGAGCCGGGTCAGGCGCAGATGGGCTGGCGGGCGTTGGCCTCCCATCTGGCGTTCAGGTGCATGGGAGTCACGCCGCCGGCGATGCGGTCCCGGGCGTCCCACCACAGGTTCGCCCACTCTTCGGGGTCGGTGACCACCTGCTCGGGGTGGTCCCGGCTGCGGGCCACGAATCCGGGGAAGACGGAGCGGCCGGTGGGTTGGCCGATGGGCTGGTAACGGAGGTCGAAACTCCACCGTATGTCGTCGCTGTGGTTGTCCAGGGAACCGTGCTCGGTCAGCTTGTGCAGCAGGATCGCGCCTCCGGCCGGGACCTCCATCGGAATGACCCGGCCGTCGTCGATGATCGACTCGGGAATGTAGATCTCGGCGGGGAAGACCTTGCCCGGACAGTGAAGGGTCATCTCCTCTCGGTGGCTGCCGCGTTCCACGATCAGGCACCCGTTCTCGAGGGTGGCATCCGTTACAGCGAGCCATATCGTCAGCATGTCGGTCTCGTCGGCCTCGGTATCGATCACGGCGGAGTCCTGGTGCCACAGGGTGGCGGCGATGTTGGCGTCGAGGGCCGTCTCCGGCAGATGGCGGACGGGCGGTTTGATCCGGGTGTGCTGCACCGGGTTGGAGTAGATCTCCGGTCCGATCACCGACTCCACGATGTCGAGCAGGAGCGGGTTGGTGAGAAGGCGGAAAACCTCCGGCCCGGTGTTCATGGTGTGGCTGTGGTCGAGGTCATCGAGGAGCGGGAGGGAGATGTCGAGGTGCTGGTAGAGGTCGTACATATCGTCGAGCTGCTGCATGGCCTCGATGTAGCACTCCGAGAAGGTGGTCCCGGTGAGCGGCCGCAGTTTCCCCTCAAGGGCCAGGTCGGTCGAGACCCGGTCGACAATCTTCCGGTACTCGGCTTCGATCGCGGCCAGGTCCTCTCCGGCTAGAACATCTTCTACGATCAGGTACCCGTCCTCGTGGAACCGGTCCAGTTGTTCCGCCGTGAGCCCGGCCATTCCCTCACCTCCTCGCCTGCCGGTGAGGCGTAACTCTACATCCGCGCGCACTCCTTAGGGCGCGCGATGGCTGTCTCAGGGAGCCGGCCTAGGGCTTGGCGAGGTGGTAGCCGACGCCGGACCGGGTGAAGATGTATGAGGGATTCCTCGCGTCATCTCCAAGCTTCTGGCGCACGTTCTTTATGAACGAGCGGAGCAGACGCTGGTCAGCCGGGTGGTCTTCGCTCCACACGCTCCGCAGAAGCTGGGCGTGGGTCAGCACCCGTCCGGGGTGCCTGGAGAGTTCGAATAGCAGTTTGTACTCGGTTGGAGTGAGGCGCACCGGCTTGCCCGACATCGTTACGGCGCGCTCCAGGTGGTTGATGACCAGGTCGCCGTATGTATAAGGCTCCATCCCACCGTGCGGGTGGGTGGCCGCGTGTCGTAGTGCCGCTCCGATACGGGCCACCAGCTCCGCCGGTGAGAAGGGTTTGACCACATAGTCCGCCGCACCCAACTCGAATGCCTTGGCGATGTCCTGGCCGCGCCCACGCCCTGACAGGACGATGACCGGGGTGTGCGAGTCGGCACGGATTCGCGCCAGGAAGTCGAAACCGTCGACTTCGGGAAGGACCAGATTCAGCAGTACGAGTTGTGGCCGCTCCGACTCGATCAGGTTGCTGGCTTCGCCTACGTCGCCGGTCACCACCGGTGTGTAGCCGGCCTCGCCGAGGGTATTGCGGACGTAGCGGAGTATCTGGGGATCATCGTCCACTACCAGGATTCGGTCGCTTGTGCGGTGCGCATGCCCTGGACCCGTGGAGCCGTCGACGTGGTCGACCCGCGGGCTGGTGGTGGATTCGTCGACGGCCGGGATCGTGAACCTGAACCGTGTTCCGTCTTCCTCCCCGTCGCTCTCCGCCCAGATGCGGCCTCCGTGGGCCTCCACGATGCCCCGGCAGATTGCGAGGCCCAGGCCGTGGCCACCAACCCGGTGGTCGCGTCCGGCGTCGATGTGCGAGAACTTGGTGAACAGGCGAGGCAGGTGCTCGCTGGCTATACCCGTGCCCTCGTCGCTGACCGATAACACGACCTGGGTGTCCTCCAGCCAGGCTGTCACCCGGATGGGGGACCAGTCCCTGGAGTACTTGGACGCGTTGGAGAACAGGTTGTGCAGCACCTGGACGATCCGCTTGCCGTCCGCGGCGACCCGCGGCAGCCCCGGCGCCAACTCGACATCGACGCTGTTGCGGTATCCGCTGCTAAGGAATGCGTTCCTCGCCTGGTCGATCACAGCCGCTATATCCGTGGGCTCGGTGACGACCGAGAGGTTTCCCGCCTCTATGCGGCTCAGGTCCAACAGGTTGTTAATCAGGCCCCGCATGTGATCGGCCTGTTCCTCGATGATGCGGAAGAACTGCCGGGTTTCGGCCGGGTCGAGTGGTGCTGAGGCGGCCAGCACCGTGGCGGCGGAGCCCTTGATCGACGTCAGCGGCGTCCTCAACTCGTGGCTGACCATCCCCAGGAAATCGGTGCGTAGCCGCTCCAGTTCCTCCAGCGGGGTGATGTCCTGGATGGTTGCCACGACGGCGACGAGTTGTTCGTCTTCAGAGCGGATGGGTGTGGCGTTGATGAGGGTGGTCACCTGGTCGCCGGATGGAAGGCCGATCACCAACTCCTCCGCGTGCACGGTTTCGCCGGTGCCGGCGGCACGTTCGAAGGGGGCCTCGATGGTCGGTAACACTGTTCCGTCCAAGCGCCGGAACTCGACCCGCTCAAGGGCTCGTGCGCAGTCGGCATCGTCCCCGGCCTGGCCACCGATGATACGACAAGCTTCGTGGTTGATCCTGACCAGTTCCCGCGTGGGCGCATCGAGGACCAGCACTCCGACCGGGGATGTGTTGACCAGGGCTTCGAGGTCGGCCTTGGCTCGCTGCTCTTCACCGTACCGGCGAGCGTTGGTTATAGCCGTCGCCGCCTGCGCGGCGAACATCTTCAGGGTCTCCTCATCCTCGACGGTGAAGTCCGCTCCGGATTCCTCGTCGCCCATGGAGATGTAGCCCACATGCCTGTCCCGGATCCGGATCGGCATGCCCAGAAAGGCCCCTAACGTGACGGGAAGATCAGTGAAGCCGACCGCGGCGGCGTGGGCCGCAAAATCCCGGGTCCTCAGCGATCCCGGGAGCCCTTTGAGGTGTCTGAGGAGGGCCGGCCCCGCATCGTAAGTGAACAACCGCGCGGTTTCCGCTTCGCCAAGGCCGGACACCAGCAGGTCCTGTATCCCACCGTCCTCGTCGTAGGTCATGAGAAACGCGTAGCGAGCACCAGCCAGAGACCGGGCACCATCTACCACCTGCTGGAGGACAGCTTCGAGGTCGAGATCCTCGCTGATCCGCAGGATCGCTTCGGCCAACCGGGAGATGCGGGTGCGCAACATCTCGTTCTCAGCCCGTAGCCGGTCGCCTTCGCCCAGAGCAGTCACGTAGCCACCGACCCGAACGTCTCACGGGACTGTCGACCGCCCGTACAGAGTTCCACGGCCGGACGTACCGCTGCCCGCCTTGATTTCACCATACCTTCACACCCATTCTTGGCGTCACGTGCTCGATTCTCCATGCTCCGGCGCGGCTCCTCGCGGCGCTGCACTGGAGGTCCTGGTTGATGGGGCCGGGCAACGCCTGACCGGACGCTCCGATCACCGGCTGGACGGCCTAACGCGGAGGTTGTGGACCTCTCGAGACCGCGGCTCCCGGCCGGAGCGACTCTCCATCTCTCATTGTATTGGGAGGAAACAGCTATGAATGCGAAGTGAATCGATCCTCATACACTGTCACCGATAGTGAACAAAAGCTCACTAGATTCACCCCGGCGCCGAGGGCGCCGGCTCCTGGTGGTATGCGGCCGCCATCTCGACAAGGTGGCCACCAGGACTAGGACAGCGGTCGGGTCGGGCGATCGGCAAGCCGGCGCGGTGGAGCCTCGGGCGGCGAAATCCGGTTCGTTCCGGTCTCCCTGGCGCCGGTGGAGGAGTGCCTGTCATTGGTTCGTGGAGTACCCTTCTGGAGCCGGGGTGGGCGAGGCGGCTCCTTGGCGTCTCATGCCGGTCCAAGAGAGAACCGGCGCGCCTCCCGGCTGCGTACGGAGGAGGAAGAAGATGGTCCGGATGACCGCCAGCGAGGCCTTTGTCGAGAGCCTTGCCGCTCAGGGAGTGACCGACGTTTTCGGCATCGTCGGGTCGGCCTTCATGGAAGCCCTCGACATTTTCGAACCGGCTGGGATCAGGTTCTGGCCGGTGGCCCACGAGCAGAACGCCGCGCACATGGCTGACGGCTACAGCCGCGTCTCGAACCGGCACGGCGTCTGTATCGGTCAGAACGGTCCGGGCATCACCAACTTCGTCACGGCCATCGCTGCTGCATTCTGGGCCCATTCGCCCGTGGTCGCCGTAACCCCGCAAGCCGGTTCCTTGGGAGAGGGCTTGGGTGGTTTTCAAGAAACGGACCAGATGCCGATCTTCTCGAAGATCACCAAGTACCAGGTCGAGGTCAAGCGCTTCGAGCGGATCGCGGAACTCACCCACAGAGCCTTCACGTTGGCGATGGCGGAGCGGGGCCCGGTGCAGATCAACATCCCGCGGGACTTCTTCTACGGGGAAGCCGACTACGACATCAGAGAACCGCTCGTGATAGAGCGCTCCTCGGGCGGCTCGGCCGGCCTGGCCGCCGCAGCGCGGTTGCTGGCAGAGGCCCGTTTCCCGGTGTTGATGGTGGGAGGGGGCGTCCTGATGGGCGGCGGTCAGGCCGAAGCCGTGGGCCTGGCCGAATTGCTGGGCGCACCCGCGATCTGTTCGTACCTCCACAACGACGCCTTCCCAGCCGGTCACGACCTGGCCTGCGGGCCGATCGGGTACCAGGGCTCCAAGGCGGCGATGCGGATCGTGGCGCAGGCCGACGTGATCCTGGCGCTGGGCACCAGGTTGGGACCCTTCGGCACCCTGCCCCAGTACGGGATCGAGTACTGGCCGGAGGACGCCCGCATCATCCAGGTCGACTCCGACCACCGGATGTTGGGCCTGGTCAAGCCGGCCGAGGTGGCTGTCCACGGCGATGCCGGGGCCGTAGCCGCCGAGTTAACCCGGCGACTGGCCGGCGTCGAGCTCGCCTCGGACAGCACCCGCGACGACCGGATGGGCCGGATCCGGGCGGAGAAGGAGGCCTGGCGGCGGGAGTTGGACTCGCTCTCCTTCTCGCAGGACGTTCCCATCGCGCCCCGCACGGCGCTTAGGGAGCTGGAACTCGCCATGCCGGCCGACTCCATGGTCACCACCGACATCGGGAACATCTGCTCGGTGGCCAACTCGTACCTGAGCTTCGACCGGCCCAACAGCATGTTCGCGGCGATGATGTTCGGGAACTGCGGCTACGCTTTCCCCACCGCGATGGGGGCGAAGGTTGCCGCGCCGGAACGGCCTGCCATCGCCTACGTGGGAGACGGCGCCTGGGGGATGAGCCTGGCGGAGGTCATGACCTGCGTGCGGGAGAACATCCCGGTGGTGGCATGCGTGTTCAACAACGGGCAGTGGGGCGCCGAGAAGCGCAACCAGATCGACTTCTACGACGACCGCTACGTGGCCACCATGCTCGAGAACCCGAGCTTCGCGGCCATCGCCCGCGCCATGGGGGCGCAGGGCGAGGTTGTCGAGAAGCCGGGCGAGGTCGGGGACGCCCTAAGGGCGGCTGTCGAGTCGGAGCGGCCCACCGTGCTGGAGATCCAGGTGAGCCAGGAACTGGGCGAGCCCTTCCGTAGGGATGCCCTGCAGAAGCCGGTCCGACTGCTGGAGAAGTACGCCAAGTACAGCAGTGAATAATCCATCGGAGGGCCCCGAGGCTGTCGGGAGGTCGGGCCTCGCCCCACCGGGCAGATGACGATGTGGAGGAGGCGTATCTGGAGATGGCGTCGGACGAGGGCCGGGAGGCCATGGCGTTGGCATGGTCCGAGAGACTGATTGGTGACGTCGCGGACACGGACATGAGCTTCGGTGAGGTTGTTCGACCCTCGCAGCAGGAAGTGAGGTCCAGCGAGACATGACCAGCGGTCGGAACGAACCCCGACCGCCTATCTGACTCGCGGGGCGTGCGAAGCCCACCGCTCAAAGGCCATACCGCCGGCCGGAGCATCGGCCACTCTTCCCAGCCCTCACCGTTGTCTTACTCACGGTGGAGCACGAGGGGGTTATGCAGTCGCGTCGTTCGGACCATTACGCTTGGGACAGATGCGACGGCCTCCTATTCGCATGCTGGATGTCGGTGGAACTCCTGCCGAGGTGGGTCGCGTCCATGGCAGCACGTTTGCGGCGGAGATCCGGGAGTACACCGAGGAGCGGATCGGGCTGGTGATGTCGGGGCTGTGGACCGGCGTGCCGGTCCGTAGACCGATGATTCTCGAGCTAGCCGAAGCTTGCCTCGAAGCCCATGAGAGGCAGTCATCCGTGCTCTACACAGAGATGTCGGCTATGGCTTCGGGGGCCGGGATCAGCATGGCGGAGGCGGTGGTGGTGGGCGGATTCACCGACTTCGTGGACACGGTGCGGGCGCACCTCGGTGAAGGGACCCCCGCCCCCGTAACGGTGGAGGACGACTGCACGGCGTTCATCGTGCCGGACCACCGGGCGGGAGGGGCCGGTTTCCTCGGGCAGACGTGGGACATGCACGCCTCGGCCACCGACCATGTGATCCTGATGCGCACCAGGCCTGACGACGGGCCGCGGGCCCTGATCTTCACCACCGTGGGGTGCCTCGGGCAGATCGGCATGAACGAGCACGGGGTGTGCGTGGGCATCACCAACCTGACCGCTTCCGACGGGCAACTCGGGGTGACGTGGCCTACCGTGGTCCGCCACTCCCTTCTCGCCGAGACCGCTGCCGATGCCCGGGACGTGATCCTGGACGCGGATCTGGCGGGAGGACACAACTACCTGGTCTTCGACTCCGAGGGGACGGGCTTCAGCATCGAGGCGATGCCCAGCGCCAGACCTGTGACAACCCTGTCCTCCGAGACGGTAGTCCGCACCAACCACACGCTCGACGAGGCCACCCGAGCGGTCGAGACGGAGCGGCCTGCCGACCTCCAGGACAGCTCGCACCGGCGGCGGTTGGCCGCCATCGACCACCTCGACCGGGCCGACCTCAAGCAGGAAGACCTGATGGACCTCACCCGCCACGGGGTGTGCCAGGTGCCCTCGCCTCCGCATGAGGTGGAGACTTCCGGGGCTACCGTCATGCGACCCAGGACCAGGGACTTCTGGGCGGTATGGGGCCTCCCCAGCATGAATGACTACGTACCCGTCGAGTTCCTCTGACCACGGAAGGGCCGGCATGCCATCAGCTGTTCCAGCCGTAGGGCTCCATCAGATCACCAAGCGGTTCGGTGACGTCATCGCCGTGGACAGCGTCGATCTAGAGATAGCCGACGGCGAGTTCTTCGCGCTGCTCGGCCCTTCCGGATGCGGGAAGACCACCACGCTCCGCCTGATTGCCGGACTCGAGTTCCCCACCACGGGCAGCCTGCGGATCTTCGGCGATGAGGTGGGCACCCTGCCCCCCAACCGGCGTCCCGTCAATACCGTCTTCCAGAACTACGCCCTCTTTCCCCACATGACCGCCGAGGAGAACGTGGCGTTCGGATTGCGGATGCGCAAGATACCCAAGGCCGAGGTCGAGCCGCGCGTCCGGGACGCCATCGCCCTGGTACACATGGAAGGCATGGAGCAACGCCGTCCCGACCAGTTGTCGGGCGGTCAGCAGCAACGGGTGGCGCTGGCCAGGGCGCTGGTCAACAGCCCCAAGGTGCTGCTCCTCGACGAGCCCCTGGGAGCGCTCGACCTCAAGCTGCGCGAGGCCATGCAGCTCGAGCTCAAGGCGCTCCAGCGTGAGGTGGGGATCACGTTCGTGTTCGTAACCCACGACCAGGGGGAAGCCCTGGCCATGAGCGACCGGATCGGGGTCATGGACGGGGGCCGGCTTCTCCAGGTCGGCGCGCCCGAGGAGATCTACGCCCGCCCGACCAACCGCTTCGTGGCCGACTTCATCGGGCATGCCAACCTGCTGGACGGGATGGTCACGGGACCGGATCGGGTCACCCTCACCAACGGCGTCACCATCGCCGCCCCCTCAGACATCCAACCCGGAGGTCGGGTTACGGTCAGCCTGCGTCCGGAGCAGGCCTTCCTGCACCGCCAGGGCGGGGCGCCCGAGCACCACGCGTCGGTGGACGGCCAGGTGGAGCAGGTCACCTACCTCGGTAATGCCCTGATCTACCGGGTGTCCTTCCAATGGATGCACATCGACGTCCGGGAGGAGAACCGGCCCGGCGGGGCCTCGGTCGGCGCGGGTGACGATGTGACCGTGTCCTGGGAGCCCTCCTCGGTAGCGGTGGTACAGGACTAGCGGAGTGACTCTGACCGCCGTCCCACCGCCCTCCGGCCCGGGACCGGGAGGCGCCGGCGCGGCGTTGCTGGAGGCCACCCCCGAGTTCGAGCGGGCTGCTGCGCGAGCCGACTCCAGGCGGGGGTTCCTGCTGTCGCTTCCCGCCTACGTCTACCTCCTACTGTTCTTCGCCATCCCGTTCGGGATCGTGGTGATCTACTCGGTGGCGACCCGGAACACGATCGGCGGGACCGATCTGGCCGGCTGGAACCTCGACTCCTACCGGCGCCTGGCCGAGCCGATCGTCCGCGACATCCTTTTCCGGTCACTCTGGATCGCAGTGCTCACCACCTTTATCTGCCTGGTGGTGGCCTATCCCTTCTCCTATTTCATCGCTACCCGCACGCCCACGGTCCGAAACATCATGCTGGTGTTCGTGATGATCCCGTTCTGGACCAACTTCCTCGTGCGCAACTACGCGTGGCGGGTGATCCTCGGGTCGGACGGCCCATTCGCCGCCGTGACCGAGGCACTCGGTCTGGGGCGCCAGGAGATACTCTTCACCCACTCGGCAGTGATCCTGGGCCTGGTGTACGGGTTCCTGCCCTTCATGGTCCTGCCGCTCTACGCAGCCATCGAGCGTATCGACGGGAGCCTTATCGAAGCCGGTAGGGACCTGTACGCGTCCGGGGCCCAGACCTTCCGGCGGGTACTGCTACCGCTGTCGATGCCCGGGGTACTGGCCGGTTCGATCCTGGTGTTCGTGCCCAGCCTCGGCGCCTACGTCACCCCCCAGATCCTGGGCGGCGGCAAGTCCACCATGCTGGGGTCCTACATCGTGGTGCAGTTCCTGACCGCTCGTAACTGGCCCCTTGGAGCGTCCCTGTCCTTCGTGCTGATGACCGTGATGCTGACCGCCACTCTGATCTACTTCCGGGCAGGGGGGCGGAACCTGTGATCCGGGGGAGGCTGCCATGATGGGCGGTGCGGCCC
>VXRE01000149.1 GCA_009838635.1 Acidimicrobiia bacterium
CCTTTCCCGCACACGCACGGGGGCTGTAGCCCCGCCGGCCCGGCGGCCGGCCGGATTACTCCCGGATGACGGTCCGGGCCTGCTCCCGCACGTACGAGCGCATGTACCAGGGGCCGCCGCTGCCCGCTCCCGAGGTGCCCGAACCCTTCCAGCCGCCGAAGGGCTGGATGTCGGGCCATGCCCCGGTGGTGGACCCGGCCCGGCGGTTGGCGTAGACCACCCCGGCCTGGATGCGCTCGAAGAACCGGTCCACCTCGCCGTCGGTGCCGGCGAAGACCCCGGCCGTGAGCCCGAAGATGGTGTCGTTGGCCTTGTCGATCCCCTCGTCCAGGGAATCCACGGGCGTCACCGCCACGAAGGGGACGAACAGCTCCTTCTCCCAGATCCAGGTGTCCTCCGGAGCGGTCACGACGGTGGGCTGAACGAAGTTCCCCCGCTCCAGGTCGCCGTCGGTGACGACCTCGCCCCCGGAGATGATCTCGCCCCCGGCCTCCTTCACGGCCTCCACAGCCGACCGGAAGCGGCCCACCGCCTCCTGGTCGATGACGGGTCCCACGAACGTGTCGCGTTGGCGCGGGTCGCCGACCCCGAGTTCGCCGGTCTTGTCCGCCAGTAGGTTGACGAACTCCTGGAAGGCGGGCCTCTCCACGTAGACACGGGAGTTGGCCGAGCACTTCTGCCCTGACAGGCCGAAGGCGGCCCTCATCACCCCCTCGGCGGCCAGATCGAGGTCGGCGCTGGCCGTGACCACCGCCGGGTTCTTCCCGCCCATCTCGCACACCACCGGCTTGGGGCGGCCGGCCGCCACCGTCCGGTAGAGGTACATGCCGACGTCGTAGGAGCCGGTGAAGGTGACCCCGTCCACGTGGTCATGATGGGCGAGCCGGTCGCCGGCATCGTCACCGCCCGTTACGACCTGCAGGGCGCCGGCGGGCAGTCCGGCCCTGAAGTAGATGTCGGCCAGCAGGAGCGATCCCAGGGCGCCGGTGTTGGAGGGCTTGAGGACCACGGTGTTGCCGGTCAGGAGCGCCGCCGACGTGGGGCTGGCCACCAACGCCATCGGGAAGTTGAAGGGGGAGATGATCGCCCACACGCCCCAGGGGCGCAGCACCGAGTGGTTGGTGTCCCCCACTCCGTAGGCGCCCATGGCCGTCTCCATCCCGCCGGCCTCGTCCAGGCGGTCGCAGTAGTAGCTGGCGAAGGCCACCGCCTCGGAGACGTCTCCCAGCGCCTCGAGCCGGTTCTTCCCGATCTCCAGGCTCAGGAAGCCGGCTAGGACGGGGGTCTCCTCGTCCATGAGGTCGGCCGCCCGCCTGATGATGGCCACCCGCTCCTGCCACGGGGTCGCCTCCCACTCGGGCTGGAAGGCGCGGGCCGCCGCCACGGCATCGTCCACATCGTCGTCGGAGGCCTGGGAGTAGACACCCACCACCAGGTTGGAGTCGATCGGGGAGCGTTCGGTATAGGTCTCGGCGGTGTACCGCTTCTCACCGTCGATCAGGAGGGGATGGGTTTGCCCGATCTGGCCGGTGGCGGCGGCCAGACCCTCCTCGTAGGCTTGATGGAGTGCCGGGTCGTCGGCCGACATCGTGGCATAGGTGATCTTTCCCATAGTGTATTTTCCTTTGAGCAAATAGCTGGAAGGGGAACCCCGGAAATCTAGCATGAGCCGCCTCGATCCCGATCCCGCCCGATGACGTTCGCCCACCGCGTGCGCGTGGTCGACTCCCACACCGCCGGGGAGCCCACCAGGGTGGTGGTCGGAGGCTTCCCTGAACTGGCCGGCGGCACCCTGGCGGAGCAGGAGGCGGACCTCCTCGCCAACCATGCCGACCTTGTGAGGCTCCTGGTCGGTGAGCCGCGGGGCCATGCGCCCTGGCACGCCGTCCTGCCCCTGGCGCCGCTCCATGCCGGCGCGGATCTCTCCGTCCTGATCGTCTCCGCCCTCGGATCGCTCACCATGTGCGGGCACGCCCTGATCGGGACGGTCACCACCCTCCTGGAGACCGAGCGGATCCCGGCCCGGGAACCGGTGACCGGAGTGGTGGTGGAGACCTTGAGCGGCCTGGTCAGGGCCGAGGCGCGGGTTGACGGCGGAAAGGTCCGCTCCGTGACGTTCCGGGGGGTGCCGTCCTGGGTGGCGGTCACCGGGCTGGAGGTGGAGGTCGGCGGGCAGGCCTTCGAGGTGGACATCGGGTTCGGCGGGATCTGGTTCGCCCTGGTGCGGGTGGAGCAGACCGGTGTGCCGATAGCGGTGGAGTCGGTGCCCGGCCTCGTGGCGCTCAGCCACCGGATCCGGCTGGAGGTCAACCGGACGCTCCGCGAGCGATCCGGCTGGCCGCCCGGAACGCCGGAGCGGGTCGATCAGCTGCTCTACGTCGGGCCGCCCACGAGCGCCGGCGCGCACGGGCAGAACCTGGCCACCTCCACGGGCCTCGGTTTCGACCGCTCCCCCTGCGGGACCGGATGCTGCGCCCGGATGGCGTGGCACTTCGAGAGGGGGGAGATGGCGGTGGGGGACACCTTCGTCCACGAGAGCGTCCTCAATACCATATTCACGGGCACTATCAAGGCCGAGACGGAGGTCGACGGACACCGGGCGATCATTCCCACCATCACCGGTTCCGCCTACCTGACCGGCTTCAACGAGCTGGTCCTGGACACCGACGACCCCCTAGGCCCCGGCCTCTTCCTCCCCGCCGCCGGCGGATGACGCTGTGAGGGCCGCCCGTCCGATCAGATGACGGCGGTCTCCGGGAGGACCGCTCCGGTCTCGAAGCGGTCCATGGCGAAGGGGGACAGGTCGAAGGTCGGTTCCGAGCCGAGGACCAGTTCGGCCAGGTGTTCTCCCACCACCGGTCCCTGCTGGAATCCGTGCCCGCTGAACCCGGTGGCGTAGTGCAGCCGGTCTATCCCCGGAGCGGTGCCGATGATGGCGTTGTTGTCGGGGGTCACGGCGTAGTACCCCCACCAGCTGTGGGTCACCTCCATCTCGGCCACGGCCGGCGCCCGGTTGATGACGGTCGGCGCCAGGTCCTCGATGGTCTGCGCCCGCCCGCCCATGGCCAGACCCTCCGCCTCCCGGTGGAAGTAGAAGCCGGTGGCGAAGTCGATCACCAGCGGCAGCCGGCGCGGGAAGGGGTCCGAGCCCCTGGTCAGCCAGATGTGGCGCTTGACCGCCCGCACCGGCATGCTGAGGCCTAGAGGGGCCGCCAGCCGCGGGCTCCACACTCCTGCCGTCAGCACCACCTCGGGGGTCGAGACGAACCCGTTGGTGGTGGTCACCCCCCGTACCCGCCCGTTCGACACGGCGATGTCGGTCACCTCGCATCCTTGGACGATGGCGGCGCCGTGGTGGGAGGCGGCCCGTGCGTAGCCGAGCGCCACCGACTCGGGCGTGCAGGTGCCGTCCCACGGGCAGAAGGTGGCCGCTGCCACGTCGTGGATGCGGATTCCCGGCACCATGTCGAGCGCGGCCTCGGCGGTGATCAGTTCGGACGGGACGCCGAGCGACCTCTGCAGCGCTACGGCACGCTGGAAGGCGTCCACCTCGGACTCGCGCAGCAGGAACAGGTAGCCGTGCTGCTCGAGATCGATGCCGGTCGCGAACTCCGTCTCGAACCTCTCGAGCCGGCGGATGTTCTCGACCGCCATCCGGATGTTCAGCTCGTCCGAGAACTGAGCCCGGAAGCCGCCCGCCGACTTGCCGGTGGAGCCGGAGCTTATGGTGTCTCGCTCCAGCAACGCCACCTCTACCCCTGCGGTGGCCAGGCGGTAGGCGGTGGACGCGCCCATGACGCCGCCACCGATGACCACCACCGCGGCGGAGGAAGGGAGGTCTGCCACTTCCCCTCCCTACTGCCTCGTTCAGGCGACCGGCGGGTAGCGGGTGCGGGGTCCGGCGTCGGCCCAGTCCATGTGGTTGCGGATGTACTGGTTGGTGGCGTCGCTCGACGGCGAGAAGTCCCACGAGTGGAGCTCGCCGATCTCCAAGGCGGCGTGGACGACCCGGCGCGCTCGCTGCGAGGCGAGCACCTGCTCTCGGATGGTGTCGCTGTCCCACCGGTCGGCCACCTCGGCGGCGAAGCCCGAGGCGAGATCGGCGTGGTCGGGATCCTCCGCCAGGTTGTCCCGCTCCAGCGGGTCGGCCTCCACGTCGTACAGCTGGGCGGGGTCGGTGTCGCAGTGGATGTACTTGTGACGCCCGCGGCGGATCATGAACATCGGGTGCGAGGTCATGACCCCCGTGTACTCGGAGGTGGTCTCGTCCACGGGGTCGCGCCCTCCCGTGGCGCTCTCCCAGAGGCTGCGTCCGGCCGGTGCTTCGGCCGGCTCCGGCCAGGGTCCGCCCCCGGTGACGACGTCGAGCAAGGTGGGCAGCATGTCCAGCAGCGAGCAGGCGTTGGGGACGGCGCCGTTGGTGATGTCGGGGCCGGCCATGATGAGCGGCACCCGCGCCGAGCGCTCGAAGAACGACATCTTGAACCACACCCCGCGGTCGCCCAGCATGTCGCCGTGGTCGCTGGTGAAGATGATGACCGTGTTGTCCAGCTGCCCGGTCTCCTCCAGGACGCGCACCAGCCTGCCCAGCCAGGCGTCCACGTAGCTCGTGTTGGCGTAGTAGGCGCGGCGGGCGTTGCGGCACTGGTCCTCGGTGTAGCCGACCGTGTCGGCTTCGATGCCGTGGCGGATGCGGACGGTGTGGGGGTCGAGCGACGCCTCCGGGGGCACGTCGGGCAGGTCGATCTCGTCGTGGTCGTACAGGTTCCACCATTCGGGGCGGGCCACGTAGGGATCGTGGGGGTGGATGAACGAGACGGTCAGGAAGAAGGGCCGCTCGTCGGTGTCGCGGGCCATGTCGTAGAGATGGCGCACGGCTGCCGATCCGACCTCCTCGTCGTAGTCGATCTGGTAGGTGGCCAGTGCCTGGCCGGCTTCCGACAGGCTGGTCATGTTGTGCCACCACTTGCCCATCCGGTCAGCGGCCTCGTCCCAGTTGGCGGTCCAGGCGAAGTCGGCCGGGTACACGTCGGTGGTGAGGCGCTGGTTGAAGCCGTGGAGCTGGTCGGGACCGACGAAGTGCATCTTCCCCGACAGCGTGGTGCGGTAGCCGGCCAGCCGGAGGTAATGGGCGAGGGTCGGTACCGACGCCGGCAATTCCGAGCCGTTGTCCCACGCGCCGATCGCGGTGGCCGGTTGGCCCGACAGCATCGAGAACCTGGACGGGGCGCACAGCGGGTAGGGGCAGTAGGCCGTGTCGAAGCGGGCGCCCCGCTCCACCAGGGCATCCATCGCCGGGGTGCGGACCACCGGATGCTCGTAGGCGCCGGTGAACTGCGGCGCCAGCTGGTCGGCCATCACCAACAGGATGTTGGGCTGGGCGGACGAGCCGGCCATCAGCCGAGCTCCGGGAGGAGGTAGCGGGGGCCCACCACGTTCCAGTCCATGTGGTTGCGGACGTACTCGTTGGCCGCGTCCCGCGCCGGTGCGTAGTCCCAGGAGACCGGGTCACCGGTCGCCATTGCGGCGTGGACCAGCTGCCGGGTGCGTTGCGAGGCCAGCACCCGCTCTCGGATGGTGTCGCTGTCCCAGCGGTCGGCCACCTCGGCGGCGAAGCCCGAGGCGAGATCGGCGTGGTCGGGATCCCCGGCCAGGTTGATCCGCTCCAGCGGGTCGTCCTCCATGTCGTACAGGAGGGGAGGATCGGTGTCGCAGTGGATGTACTTGTGGCGCCCGCGGCGGATCATGAACATCGGGTGCGTCGTCATCTCGGCCATGTACTCGCAGGTGGTCTCGTCGACCGGGTCGCGGCCGCCGGCGGCGCTCTCCCACAGGCTCCGCCCCGCCGGCGCTCCCGCCAACTCCGGCCAGGCTCCACCACCGGCGGCGACGTCCAGAAGGGTGGGCAGCAGATCCAGCAGCGAGCAGGCGTTGGGGACGGCGCGGTTGCTGATGTCGGGACCGGCCATGATGAGCGGCACCCGCGCCGAGCGCTCGAAGAACGACATCTTGAACCATGTGCCGCGGTCGCCCAGCATGTCGCCGTGGTCGCTGGTCACGATGACCACCGTGTCGTCGACCTGTCCCGTCTCGGTGAGGGCTTGGAGGAGGGCGCCCACCCACGAGTCGAAGTAGCTCGTGTTGGCGTAGTAGGCATGGCGGGCGTTGCGGCATCCGGCCTCGTCGTAGCCGACGCTCTCGGCCTGGACGGCCCGGCGGATGCGCCGGGTGTGCGAGTCGAGAGAGTCGTGGGGTGGAACGTCGGGCAGGTCGATGTGGTCGTGGTCGTAGAGGTCCCACCACTCGGGACGGGCCACGTAGGGATCGTGGGGATGGATGAAGGAGGCGACCAGGAAGAAGGGCCGCTCGTCGGCGTCGCGGGCCATGTCGTAGAGGTGCCTGACGGCGGCGAAGCCCACCTCCTCGTCGTAATCGATCTGGTAGGTCGCCGATGCCCGGCCGGCCTCCGCCAGGCTGTCCATCCCGTGGAACCACTTGTCGATCCGGTCGTCTGACGACTCCCATTCGGGTGTCCAGGCGAAGTCCGCCGGGTAGATGTCGGTGGTCAGGCGGCGCTCGAACCCATGCAGCTGGTCGGGACCTACGAAGTGCATCTTCCCCGACAGCGTGGTGCGGTACCCGGACAGCCGGAGGTAGTGGGCAAGGGTCGGTACCGACGCCGGCAACTCGGCGCCGTTGTCCCAGGCGCCGATGGCCGACACCGGTTGTCCCGTCATCATGGCGAACCGGGAAGGGGCGCACAACGGCGACGGGCAGTAGGCGGCGTCGAAGCGGGCGCCCCGCTCCACCAGGCTGTCCATCGCCGGGGTGCGGACCAGCGGATGCTCGTAGGCGCCCGTGAAGTGCGGCGCCAACTGGTCGGCCATGACCAGGAGGATGTTGGGTCGCATCTTCGGGCCGCCTATGACGCCACCTCCATACCCCCTTAGATCCAGTGCCGCCGGCGCTGGAACGGGTAGCCGGGGAGGGAGATCCGGCGCCGGACCTCGCCGGCGAACAGGCCGGCGAACGAGATGTCCACCCCGGCCTCGTAGGCGCCCGCCACCGCGCTCAGGAACCCGCCGTCGGCCTCCGCCGCCTCCGCGTCGCCCCGGGAACCCACCAGGGCGGATAGCACGGTCGGCGCCGTTCCGGTCTCCGGCCAGGCCTCACGGATCGTCCGGCCCTGTGTCGGGTCGGGACCGATCACCACCACCACGTTCGTCCCGAGCCCGGCCAGGGTTCCGGCAGCGCCGGAGAGGCCGGCCGGTCCGGTGGCCTGCCGGAGCCAGCCGGCCAGGTCGAGCTCGTCGACCGATCCCACCACCCGGCCGCCCGCGCCTCCGACCAGGGAGATGGACGGTGTCGAGAGGGTGAGGCCGGGGACCGCCGCCTCCAGGCCGTCGAAGGCTGCCTGCGCGTCCCAGCCGGGGCCCGGCCTCTGCCGGGCGCCCAGTTCCGCCGCCAACCGCAGACCTTCCTCCAGGGTGAGCACACCTGCCGCCTGCGCCGTGGCCAGCGCCGCCGGACCACTCCCGACCACTGCAGCGGGGCGGATGCCGATGCTCGCCCATTGCGCGGTCAGCGCACAGGCGAGCGCATACGAGAGCGGCTGGGCCAGTGCGGGGTCGTTCAGGTGCTGGCGGGCTCCGGGCCGACCGGCGATCACATCGAGCAGCGATGCTGAGAGGGTTCCTTCCAGCGCCTCGGCGCAGCGTTCCAGCACCGCCCGCGCCACCGGCTCGCTGCGGTAGAGAGCCTCTCCCGCCGCCATCCATCGGCGGTCATGGCCCGTGTACGCGAAGGCCACCCTGGTCGTTCCGTCGCGTGTCTCTCCACTGGGTGGCTCGTAGCTACCGGCCAGGCTCCGCAGGCTCTGCCGGAGCCGGCCGGCATCCGTGAACACCACCGCGGCGCGGTGCGGTAAGTGACTCCGGGCCGTACCTGCCGTCCAGGCCAGGTCGGACAGCATCGGATCGGAGGCGGACCCTTCCTGACCATCGAGCCAGGACACGTAGCGCCTCGCCAGGTCCCGGACCGCGCCCGGCGACTTGCCGGAGAGGGGCAGCAAACGGGCACCGCGCTGCCCTGCTTCCGACACGGAGAGACCGGCGACGGCTTCCGGAAGGATCGCCGGTACCGCTTGCGGGCCTCCGGCCGGCCCGCCGGTAACGGCGCCCTCCCCGCGAGCATCCGAACCGGCGCCGTAACCCTCGACCAGGACATGCGCGTTGGTCCCCGACAGCCCGAACGCGTTGATGCCTGCGAGAGGCGGGCGACCTGTCTCGGTCGGCCAGGCTGTCCTTTGCGAAGCGATGCGCACCGGTATCCGGTCCCATTCGACGTGGGGGTTCGGGTCCCGCAGGTGCAGGAGCGGGGGAATGACCCCCTGATCCATCGAGAGAACGGTCTTGATGAAGGCCGCGATCCCGGCGGCCCACTCCGCGTGGCCGATGTTCGACTTCACCGATCCGACCAGCAGGGGACGGTCTTCGACGCGACCGTCGCCGTATACCGCCGCCGCCGCGTTCAACTCGATCGGGTCGCCCAGTTGGGAGCCGGTGGCGTGGGACTCCAGGTAGTCCACGTGGGAAGGCGCCGCGCCCGCCTGGGTCAGGGCTTCCCTCATGACCCGCTCCTGGGCGGGGCCGTTCGGCACGGTGAGGCCGGCGCTGGCGCCGTTCTGGTTGACGGCCGACCCCCGTATGACGGCCCAGATCCGGTCGCCGTCTTCTTCCGCATCGCTCAGCCGCTTCAGGACCACCATTCCGCAGCCCTCGCCCCGTACGTAACCGTCGGCGGAGGCGTCGAAGGGGCTGCAATGCCCGGTGGGGGACAGCATCCCGATGTCCATCATGAACTTGGAGACCGGAGGTGAGAGGACCACGTTCACGCCTCCGGCGAGCGCCAGGTCAACCTCACCCCGTTGCAGACCCACCACCGCCTGATGCACGGAGGCCAGCGACGAAGCGCAGGCCATGTCGACCGGCATGGCCGGTCCTTCGAGACCGAAGGCGAACGCGATCCGGCCCACGGCCACGCTTCCGGTGGTCCCGAGGTAGCTGTCGGCCCTGTTGCCGGCCTGGAGCAGATCGCGGTACTCGCTGCTACCGACTCCCGCGTACACCCCGGTGCGGCTGCCCCTGAGCCCGTCCGGCTCGATACCGGCGTCCTCCAGCGCCTCCCAGGTGGTCTCGAGCAGCATGCGTTGCTGGGGATCCATCAGCTGCGCCTCGATCGGGGAGATCCGGAAGAACCGCGAGTCGAACCAGTCGATTCCGTCGACGAAGGCACCCCGCCGGTACGCGACATCCTCCGCATCCGGGTCCCCGACCGCGCCGCTCCATGACCCCGCGTCCTGGCGGCCGTCGGTCACCGCGTCGACGCCGCCCTCCAGCATCTCCCAGAATGCCGCCAGATCGCTTGCGCCGGGAAAGCGGCACGCCATGCCGACCACCGCGATCCCGTCCTCCCCGCTCCTAACCGGGACCGGGGGCTCCGGTTCGGGCGTCTCGGGCGACGGGGGAGCCTCGCCGGCGGTCGCCAACCGGCCGAGTTCGTCGGCGAGATGGTGCGACATGCTGTCGATGTCCGGATAGTCGAAGACGATGGTGTTGGAGGCGACGTACTCGCCGTCGAAAGCACGGTTCAGGCGGTTGCGCAGTTCGACCGCCATGAGAGAGTCCATGCCCAGGTCGAAGAAGCCGACCGTGGGCGACGGCGCCTTGGGCAGCCTGAGCACTGCCTGAACCTGCTCGGCCAGGAAGGAGGCCAGTACCTCCTGGTGGCCCGCGGCAGGGGTGCCTCTAAGCCTGGAGACTATGTCCTCCGCCGCGGAAGTGCCGGCGGCGTCGCCGGCATCCGAGGACAGCAGGTCCTCCAGCAGGGTAGGCCGATCCTCGACAGCCTCCTCGAACACCGACCAGTCCATCGACATGACCACCGAGTTGGTGCTGTCCTGGCGTACCAGCCGCTCGAGCGCCCGGATGCCCTGCTGCGGTGTGAACCAGCGACCGCCGAGGGCTGCTCGCCGCAACTCGATCCGCTCCCGCTGCTCGGCCGCCTCGCCGATGTCCGACCACGCTCCCCAGGCGATGGCCTGTCCGGCGAGGCCCTGGGCGCGACGGTGCCCGGCAAGCTGGTCGAGGAAGGCATTGGCCGCGGCATGGTTGGCCTGCCCGGGATTGCCCATCACGCCGACCCGGCTCGAGAACAGGACGAAGAGGTCGAGATCGCGCCGTCGCGTCGCCCGGTGCAGGTGCCAGGCCCCGACGATCTTCGGCCACAGCACCCGCTCGAAGCTCTCCCAGGTCTGGTTGGTCAGCGCGGCGTCCGACAGGACCCCCACGCTGTGGATGACGCCGCCGAGCGGGGGTAGCTCCGCATCCATGCGCGCCAGCATGGCGTCGAGCGCCGCGACGTCCGTCACGTCGGCCAGCTCGACCTCGACCCTGATCCCCTTCCGGCGCAGCGCCTCTATGGTCTCCCGGGCCTCGGCATCGGGATCCCGGCGGCCGTTGAGGACGATGGTCCCGGCGCCGCGGTCCGCCAGCCATTCGGCCACCGCGCAGCCGATTCCCCCCAGGCCGCCGGTTACCAGGTAGGTGCGGTCCTGCCGCAGCCGGCCCCGGGAGAGGGGATTGGCCGTCACCACGATCTTGCCCAGATGCCGGGCCGCCCGCATGAACCCCAGCGCTGGTCCGGCCTCGGCCAGCGGCCACCTGCTGTGGATGAGCGGCTCCAGCACGCCCGCCGAGAGCTGGTCCATCACCTCTCGCAGTACCTCGCCCACCCACTCCGGCTCGGTCTTCTTGAGCACGTCCAGCTCCAGGATGTCGTAGCCCACGTCCGGGCGGACCTCCGCCATCTCTTCGTGGGTCAGGATGTCCCGCCGGGCCAGCTCGACGAAGCGACCACCCTCGGCCAGGCACGCCAGCCCGGCCTCGATGAAGCCCTCGCTGGTGAGGCTGTTCAGCAGCACGTGAACGCCCTCGCCTCCGGTGGCCTCCAGGATCTGGTCGCCGAACGCGGTCTGACGGCTGTCGTACACGTGCTCCACGCCCAGCGACCGGACGAAGTCGTGCTTCGGAAGGCTGGCCGTGGCGAACACCTCCGCACCCGCGGCGTGTGCCAGCTGGATGGCGGCCGTTCCTACCCCGCCCGCCCCGGCGTGGATCAGGACCCGTTCCCCGGGCTCCAATCCCGAGTAATGGAACGAGAGGGCGGCCGACACGAAGGCGCTCGGAACGGTGGCCAGGGCGGAGGGGGACACCCCTTCGGGCGCCGGCGCCACCAACTCCTCGTGGGTGACCATCTCGGGGGCGAAGGCGCCGAACCCGAGCCCCACCACGTGATCGCCGATGCCGACATTGGAGACGTCGGAGCCGGTGTCGACCACGTAGCCGCACAGTTCCCGGCCCAGATCCCCCTCCTCGATGAAGCCGAGCGAGCGGAAGACGTCCCAGAAGTTGAGGCCGGAGGCCTCGACCGCCACCCGGACCTCCCTGGGCTCCAGGGAGCGCGCCGGCAGCACTTTGATCTGCGGTCGGTCGAACACGCCGTCCCGATCCGGCTCCAGCACCCAGTTCGGCTCCTCGGGCAGCGCCAGCCGCCCGGCCACGGTGTCGGGTCGCACCAGGCGTGCCGCCAGCCGGCTTCCCGGGCGGTGGGCGATGTGGTTCTCATGGTCGGGATACAGCAGTTCGTCCACGAGGTCCGACATCGGGTCCGCGCGGTCCGGGTCCAGATCGATCATGCGCGGCTGAAGGTGGGGGGCTTCCAGTGTCACCACCTTGCCCATACCCCACAGGATCGAGCCGGACAGCTCCCCGAGCCGTTCCCGCTCGAGCACCTGTGCCCCTCGGGTGATGAACCACATACCGTTGGCCGGCGTCGCACCCGAATCGGCCACGCCCTGGATCAGGGCCAGCGCGCTCGCTCCGGCCTGCCGCACGTCCTCCGCCATCTCGGCGGTGGTTGCCTCCGGGCCGCGCCCTCCGAGGCCCTGCAGGTGGACGACCCCGCTGAAGGGCACATCCGGGGGTAGGTCCTCGACGAGCGAGCGCCACGACTCCCGGCACTCCGTATCCAGGCCCTTCCTGATGACCAAGCCCCCGACGGCCGACTCCTCGCTCTCCGGCAACCGGCCGCCCGCCAGGACGACCGTCTGGTTTCGCGCCGCCAGCTCCTGCGCGAGCTCCTCTCCCGCCCCGTTGCCGCCGGACGTCACGACCCAGGCTCCGGGAGGCTCGTCCACCTGCGCCGGGCCCTGCGCCACGATCACGCCCTTGTCCAGCATCTCGAAGGAGAAGGAGTCGTCGACCCCCAGGACCTCGACCCCCTCGAAGCCGGCGTCCCCGAGGGCGCGGCGCCACACGTCGGGGGTGGCCAGGGCGTGGTGGGGGCGGTAGTGCTCGTCGGCGAACCGCCACCAGCCGTCCAGCTGGCCGAAGGTGAGGTCCATCCAGCCCAGGCCGCGCAGGTTCTCGAGGGCCACCAGCTGACCCGACGGGGCGAGCAGGGCCCGGCAATGGCCCAGCGTCTCCTCGAGGAAACGCGTGGCGTGCAAGACGTTGGAGGCGATGATCAGGTCGTAGCCGTGGGAGGCGAAGCCCTGGGCGATGGGATCCTTCTCGATGTCCAGCGGCCGGTACTCGATGCACCCGTCTCCATCGCCGAACCGTTCCTCCGCCTCGGCGAAGAAGCCCGCCGATATGTCCGTGTAGGCGTAGTCGAAGCGCCCGGCGGGAAGCTCCGGCAGCACCGACGCGGTGGCCGATCCGGTGCCCGCCCCGACCTCGATCACCCGCAGCCTGCGTCCCTCCGGGAGCCGGGCCAGGAGCGCCCGGACCGCGTCCCGCAACAGGGCGTTGGCGGCGCGGGCCACCGGCGCCTTGAGATAGAGGTCGGCCGCGGTGGGCTCCCCGCTGCTGAAGAGGAGCGTCAGCGGATCCGCTTCACCGCGCAGCGCATCGGCCAGGGCGCCGCCGGAGCGGCGGAACAACCCGACCTCGGTCTGGCCGTGGGAGTACAGCCCCGCCATGTGTTCGGAAAACCCCTCGGGATCGGGGGGTAGCTCCTCCGGCAACGGGTCGTCGGGTCCCAGCACCACCTCGAACCCGCCGTCGGTCTCGGCCAGGATCCCGGACTTGGCCAGCATCTCGAGCATCCGGAGGAAGAGGCGCCGGTGTTCGGGGATCACCTCCAGGCGCTCCCTCAGCTCGTCGGGATCGACGACCTCACCCGGTGTCCGGCGCCAACCCAGCTTCTCCAGGTTGAAGAGCGCGTAGGAACGCGACCACCGCTCCAGGTCGGCCAGCAGGCCGTTCCTGCTCTCGGGGTCCACCCCGGCCTCCGACAGGTACTCGGGGAACAGCGCCGAGCCGGACGCCACCTCGGCAGGGGTCGGGAAGAAGTCGGCCGGCTTCAATCCCGACTCGAGGGGACGGTCGCGCCAGACGATCTCGTAGAGGAGGTCCTCCACGCCCTCGAACGCCGAAAGCAAGGCGGCCTTGGTGGCGCGCTTGACCGCGTAGCCGTTCAACCCGCCGATGAGCACCCCGTCCGGGTCGTAGATGCGCATCTCCCCGCTGAGGACCTCCGGCGGTTCGCCCGACTCCGTCTCGGTACGCTGCGGGGCCTCGTTCATGCGGACGTGGCAGAACACCCGGTCGGGGAGCGGCCGGGTCAGCCACAAGCCGTCCCAGCCGAACGGCAGGTAGGTCGCCTCCTCCGGACCGCCGACCATGTTGCGGGCGATACCCACCACTTGGAAGCAACCGTCGAGCACCAGCGGATGCACGTCCAGTCGGTTGCGACCCAGAGCTTGCGGCAGGAGCACCTCGCCGACCGCCTCGCCGGGACCGGACCAGACCGTCCCCAGCGTCCGGAACGACGGGCCGAGGTCGATTCCGGTCTCGGACTTGGCCCGGTAGTAGGCCGGGACGTCAGCAGGCGTCAGGCGAGCTGCCATCTCGTCCAAGTCGACCCTCCCGGTCGCTTCCGGCACCGGGGCGCCCGCCAGCACCCGACCTTCGACATGTAGCGTCCACTCCTGCTCGTCGGTGCCCCTGCTGTAGATCTGGACGCGGCGCGACGAAGATTGCTCGGGGTCGTCGAGCACGACCTGCATCTTGCGGCCCTCTTCGCCGCCGTTCCCGGAGTCCGGCTCCGGGAAGACCAGCGGGTTGTGCAGCTGCATGTCCTCCATGACCACCGAGCCGCTTCCCTCCGTGAGGGAGGCCGTGGCCGCCATGGCGCCGTACAGCGCGCCGGGCGCCACCAGCCTGCCGAAGACCCGGTGGTCCTCCAGCCAGGCCGGATCCGACGGGAACACCTCCGTCTCGAAGGTGACCTCGCCGCGCGCCGACTCGTACCGCACGCCCATCAAGGGGTGACCCGCCTCGGTCCGTCCTCGTCTGGCCGGCTGCAGCCAGTAGCGCTCGCGCTGGAACGGGTAACCCGGCAGCGAGACCCGCCGCCGTGTCTCCCCGGCGAACAACCCCTCGAAGGAGATCTCCAGCCCGGCTGCGTAGGCCTCCGCCACCGCATCCACGAAGCTCGTGTGCGGTTCGGGCGATGAGCCGCCCCGGCGCGGCCGCCGCATGCTGGCCAGCACGACGGGAGCCCCCGAGGCGCTCCGTTTGCCCGCACCGTCGGGCCATGCCAGCGTCGTCATCGGACCCAGCACCGCGTGCGGTCCCACCTCCACCACCAGGTCCACGTCGAGTTCTCCCAGAGCCCGAACCCCCTGTGAGAAGGCCACCGCTTCCCGCGCATGGCGCCTCCAGTAGGAACCGTCGAGCGCCATTCCGGGCCCGACCGGTCCACCCGTGAGGTTGCTGATCACCGTGACGGCCGGGGGCCCGACCGCCACGCCGTCCAGCGCGGCTTCCAGTTGATCGAGGGCCGGCTCCACGAGGGCACTGTGGAATGCCCTGGTGGTGTTCAGCCGCCTGGCCCTGACTCCCTCCGATCTCAAGCGATCCAGGAGGGCATCGATCCCCGCACCCGGACCGCTGACCACCTGGTGGGCGCCGTTGTAGGCCGAGACGCTCACGCCGGCGCCGTTCGGCGAAGCGTCCAGGCTCCCGACCACCGACTCGACCCGGTCGGCCGGGGCGAAGACCGCGGCCATGGCGCCGGGATCGGTGCCTGACAGGAGGGAGCCGCGCGCCGCGGCGAACCTCATCCCGTCCTCCAGGGTGAACACCCCGGCTGCCTGCGCCGCGGCCAGCTCCCCCACGCTGTGCCCCATCACCACGCTCGGGCGGACGCCGGCGCAGGCCCAGAGCGCGGTCAGCGCGCACTCCAGCGCGTAGAGCGCGGGCTGTTCCCAAGCCGTGTCACCCAGGTCTCCCTCCCCTGACGGTCGGCCGAACATCACGTCGAGCAGCGAGGCACCTCTCGCTTCGCGGAAGACCTCCTCGCAGCGATCCAGCACCGCCCTCGCCACCGGCTCGCTCTCGTACAGGTCCCGGCCCATACCGGCCCACTGGCTCCCCTGCCCCGTGTACACGAAGGCCACCCTGGTGGCGGCACGGGGCTCCGAGCCATCGGCATCCTCCGCCAGGGCAGCCAGCCCCGCTCGCAACGACTCGACGTCCGTGAAGGTGATCCCGGCCCGGTGATCGAAGTGACTCCGCCCGACAGCCGCGGTCCAGGCCGCGTCCGCCAGGCCCGACTCGGGGGCGGGATCGTCGAGCCACGACAGGTACCGCTTCGCGAGCTCGCCGAGGGCGCTCCCGGACTTGGCCGAGAGCGGCAGGAGGCGGGTCCGGCGATGACCGAGGCCCTCCGCGGTCAACGGGATCCCGTCTACCGGGGGCTGCAGCGACACCGGCACGACCTGCGCGGCGCCCGCCGTCCGGCGTTCCGGGCTGCGCTCGTCGTCCGGGTCGCGATGCTCCTCCACCACGATGTGGGCGTTGGTGCCGGATATCCCGAAGGAGTTCACCCCTGCCAGCCGCCGGCCCGGATGGTCGCCCGGCCAGTCCATTTGGGAGGAGGTCACCTGCAGGGGTAACCGGTCCCAGTCGACGCCCGGGTGGGGATCGCGGAAGTGCAGGTGCTTGGGGATCACGCCCCGGTTCACCACCAGCGCCGCTTTGATCAATCCGGCGATACCCGCGGCCGACTCGAGATGGCCGATGTTGGTCTTGACAGAGCCGATGAGCAGGGGCCGGCCGGGCCGGCGTTCCGGTCCGAAGACATTGGCCACGGCATCGATCTCGATCGGGTCTCCCACCGCGGTCCCGGTGCCGTGCGCCTCGAGGTAGTCGACCTCCGACGAATGGACGCCCGCATCCGACAGGGCCGTCTCCATCACCTGTTCCAGCGCGGGCGTGTGGGGGACGGTGAGGCCGGTACTGGCTCCTCCGTGGTTCACCGCCGCACCCCGGATGACCGCCCATACCCGGTCGCCGTCGGCCTCCGCCTCGCTCAGCCGCTTCAGGACCACCACGCCGCAGCCCTCGCCCCGCACGTAACCGTTGGCGGAGGCATCGAAGGCCTTGCACTGCCCGTCGGGGGACAGCATCATCGCGTCCGCCCTCAGTTCGTAGATCCGGGTGTTGAGGATGGCCTGGACCCCGCCCACGATGGCCAGATCCGCCTTGCCCTGCTGGAGGTCCGCCACCGCGTCGTGCGCCGCCACCAGGGACGAGGCGCAGGCCGCATCGACCGCCTTGGCCGGCCCCATCAGGCCCAGGACGTAGGAGACCCGCCCGCTGGCGCCGTTCAGGTTGGTCCCGCTGAGGGCGTAGAGGCACCCGGCCGCCTCGCTGGGCTTGAGCGAGTCCACGACCATCATCCGGTACTCGTCGTTGCTGATCCCGGTGTAGACGCCCGTACGGGTCCCGCTCAGCCGGGCCGGGTCTATGCCGGCGTCCTCGAGAGCCTGCCAGCTCACCTCCAGCATCATGCGCTGCTGCGGGTCCAGGAGTTCCGCCTCGACCGGGGAGATACGGAAGAAGGCGGCGTCGAACAGGTCTATCCCCTCGACGAAGGCGCCGAAACGGCATGCCTCGTTCTGCTGCTCGGGGTCATCGAACAGGTCGGCCAGGCGCTCTCCACCGGAGCCGGGGATGCCCTCGGTCACGGTGTTACGGCCCTCGGCCAGCACCTGCCAGAAGGACTCCAGGTTGTCCGCTCCGGGGAACCGGCACGCCATACCCACGATCGCGATCGGCGGCCCGGGCTGGAAGCCTTCCCTGCCACCGCCCGCCGATCGGGCAGGTGGCTGTGTCGATGGGCCGGCCAAGTCCTTCAATGTCATATAGGGCTCTCCTGAACCGAGGCGGCGCCCGGAGGAACCGTTCAGTGCATTATCGCCAGTGGCCGCTCCATGGCAAAGCGTCGTGCCGACTTTATTCCGGCTACGGAAGCACGGTCGTACGGTCCGGCTCTCCGGCTACCGCTTGTGACCCCCGGAGCCACCACGCCGAATACCCGGCATACGCCCGGCAATCGGCCCGGGCTAGGCGCGAGCCTCCGAGGCCGGCGGGGGCATCGACCCCAGGAGCTCGATCAGGTCCACCACCCGGCTGGAGTATCCCCATTCGTTGTCGTACCAGGCGACCACCTTGACGAGCCGGTCACCCAGCACCTCGGTCCCGCCGGCGTCGAAGATGCTGGAATGGTCGTTGCCGATGATGTCGGACGACACGAGCGGTTCCTCCGAGTACTGCAGCACGTTTCTCATCGGTCCCCGGGCAGCGCTCCGCAGCGCTCCGTTCACGGCCCCGGCGTCCACGTCGGTGGACAGCTCGGCCACCAGTTCCACAAGCGATCCGTCGGGTACCGGCACCCGCATGGCCATCCCGTCCAGCTTGCCGGAGAGGGCCGGCAGCACGGTCCCGACCGCCCGGGCGGCGCCGGTCGAGGTCGGGATGATGTTCTCGGTCGCGGCCCTTGAACGGCGCAGGTCCTTGTGGGGCACGTCGGCCAGCCGCTGGTCGTTGGTGTAGGCGTGGACGGTGGTCATCACGCCCCGCACGATGCCGAACTTGTCATCGAGCACCTTGGCGACCGGGGCCAGGCAGTTGGTGGTGCAGGAGGCGTTCGAGATGATCCGGTCCGTGACCTCGAGATCGCCCTCGTTGACCCCGAGCACGACGGTGGAATCGATGCCGTCCTTGGCGGGGACCGTGAGCAGGACCCTTCCGGCGCCTGCCTCGAGGTGCTTCTCGAGCAGGTCCCGGGTGCGGAAGGCACCGGTGGACTCGATCACGACGTCCACGCCGAGCTCGCGCCAGGGCAGGGCTGAGGGCGACGACTCCCGAACCATCAGGATGTGGTGACCGCCTACGGTCATCCTCCCGTCCCGTACCGTCACCCTCTTCTCCAGCGTGCCCATCACCGAGTCGCGCCGGAGCAGGTAGGCGAGAACCTCATGATCGGCCAGATCGTTGATCGCCACCACCTCGATGGGGGAGGAGGGGCGGTCGAGGATGATCCTCAGGACCGCTCGCCCGATCCGTCCGAAGCCGTTTATGGCAACCCTCGTGGTCATGTCACTCCTTGCGAGTGGTACCGGCGGAGCAGCTCGACGATGCGGGCCGCGTAGCCCCACCCGGTGTCGAACCAGACGATCGTCTTGAGGAGGTTGCCTCCGATCACCATCGTGGACAGGCTGTCGAAGATGCCCGAGAAGGTCGAGCCTCGCACGTCGCTCGACACGATCGGGTCGTCGGTGAAGCCGAAGACACCCGGATAGTCCCGGCATGCCTCCCGTACCGCCTCGTTCACCTCACTCGCGGTGGTCTCGGTCCGCAGACGGGTAACCGCGTCGACAGTCGACCCGTCATCGACGGGAACGTTGAGGGCCTTGGAGGAGATCCGCCCCGCCAGGTGGGGAAAGACGCCGGAGAGGATGTCGTCGGTGTTGCTGGTGACGGGGATGATGTTCTCCCCCGCCGCCCTGCTGGCCCTGAAACCCCCGCTGGGCACGTCGCCCAGCCGGGCACGGTTGGTGTAGGCGTGGATGGTGGTGAAGAACATCTGGTCGATCCCGAAGTGCCGGTCGAGGACCTGGATCAGGGGGGCGATGGCGTTCGAGGTGTTGGAGCCCGTGGCCACGATCGCCGGGTTGCCGTCGAGGACCCGGTCCGTCACGCCGCTCAACAGGAGGGGGAGATCGCCGGGTTCCTCCGGTGTCGAGGCCAGGACCACCCTCCTGGCGCCGGCGCTCAGGTGCCGCCCGCACCACTCGGCGGTCCGGTACTTGCCGGTGGCTTGCACGACCGTGTCCACTCCGAGAGCCGCCCAGTCCACGTCTCCCGGCTCGGCCCCGTTGAGGAGGGGGATGCGGGAGCCTCCGACCACCAGGGTGCCGTCCTCGAGCGACACCGGCTCCGGGAAGGGGCCGTAGATCGAGTCGTACTTGAGCAGGTATGCGAGGGCTTCGGGATCCGCGATATCGGTGATCGCAGCCACGCGTATCTTCTCGTCGCCGCCTATCTGGCGGAACACGTTGCGGCCGATCCGGCCGAAGCCCATCAGACCGATCGTCACCAACTACCTCATCTCTCCGAGGAGCCGGGGAGTCTACCGGCTCGGAGGCCCTGACTTGCCGACGCGGCCCGTGGAGCCGGACGCCCGATCCGCACGCGGCCTTCAGGCCGGCCTGATCACCCGGCCGCGGCGGGCGGACTCGTAGAGGGCCTCCATCACGGCGGTGGTGCGGCGGCCTTCCAGCCCGTCCACCAGGGGTGGGCGGCCCTCGGCGACGGCAGCCACGAAATCCTCCATCTGGAGGTGGTGCAGGCTGGAGTCAACGTAACCGGCCTGGGTGAGGGTGTCGCCCCGGTCGACCGGCCCGGAGTTCATCAGCTCGTCGATCTCGGGAGACGGACCCCCCGGCACGTCCCATTGCGACAGCCGGTCATCGACCATGCCCACCGTCCCCTCCGTGCCGCGGATGGTGAGGGTCCGGGGTTCGGGAGGCACGGCGGCGGTGGTGCTCAGCAGGGTGGCCAGCGCGCCGTTGGCGAACCGGAGCAAGCCGACTGTTATGTCCTCCACCTCGATGCGGTGGAGGGGCGAGGTGCTGTAGAGGGCGAGCGCCTCCTCCACGTCGCCCAGCATCCACAGCATCAGGTCCAGGGTGTGGCTGGTCTGGGTCACCAGCGACCCGCCCCCCTCGGACTCCCACTTGCCCCGCCACTCTCCGGAGTCGTAGTAGGGCTGGTCACGGTAGAACGGCCCGGTGCACTCCGCCATGAGCGGCCGTCCGATCATGCCGTCGGCGATCGCGTCCTTCATCCGGCGAGCGGTCTCCAGGAAGCGGTACATGTAGATGCAACCCAGGGTCACCCCGGCCTCCTCGCAGGCCTCGATCATGCGGTCGGCGTCGGCCACGGTGGTCGCGATGGGTTTCTCGGTGAGGACGTGGCGGCCCTCGGCGGCCGCTGCGATGGTCATCCGGGCGTGGTCGCCGGTCGGTGACGCCAGGCACACGGCGTCGATATCCGACCGGATCAGGTCGCGCCAGTCGGTGTAGACCTCGGTCACCCCGTATCCGGCGGCGAAGTCGGCCGCCCTCCGGCGGTTGCGGGAGCAGACCGACACCAGGCGGGCGCCGCCGGGGCGTCCGGCCAGCGCGCCTGCGAAGAGGTGGCCGCCTCCGCCGGTACCGATCAGGCCGAAGCGGAGGCTCATACGAATGGGAGGGAGGGGATAGGAAGAAGGAGGGAGGCCCTCGACATCGGCCGTAGTATACGCCCGGCAGCAGCCCCGGAAGGAGTCCGATGCGTCGAGTTCCTACCACTGCCGCGCTCGGCGCGGAGCTGGTCCCGCTCTTCCGGGACCACTTGGAGTTGTGCAAGGTGCAGCCGGGCGAGACGGTGCTCGGGTTCACCGACACCATGAGCAACCAGGTGTACAACATCGCGCTGGCGGCGGCGGCGCGCGTGCTGGGCGCCGACTACTTCCAGATCACGGTGGCCGCCGACGAGAGTTGGATGAAGTCCCAGGCCATCGTCGATGCCTGGAAGGGATCCGACCTGGTGGTGGCAACGCCCACCACGGAGTGGATCTACAGCGACGCCCACAACGCGGCCCTCGACGCCGGGGCGCGCACCTTGATGCTCCTGGAGCCCGAGGACATGCTCCGCCGCATGTTCCCGATCCCAGAGATACGGCGCCGGGCGGAGGTGAGCGAGGCCCTGCTGGAGGCCGGGACCACCCTGCATATCGAATCCGAGGCGGGGACCGATCTCACCCTCAGCTACGAGGGGCGACCGGTCATGACCCAATACGGGTACACGGATACGCCGGGACGCTGGGACCACTGGCCCTCCGGCCAGGTGGTGGTGGCGCCGCTGGAGCACTCGGCGGAGGGCACCCTGGTGCTGGACGAGGGCGACTGCCTGCTCAACCTGGGTCGATACGTGATGTCTCCCGTCCGGATGGAGCTCCGGGAGGGGAGCATCGTCTCCATCGATGGTGGAACCGACGCTCAGCTCGCGCTGGATCACTTCGAGGCGCCCCGCGACAAGCGCTCCTACGGCGTGTCCCACATCGGGTGGGGATACGAGCACCGGGCCAACTGGAACGCCCTCGGCCTCCGTTTTTGGGAGAGTGGCGGTGTGATGGACACCGAGAGCTACTACGGCAACATGCTGATCGCGTTCGGCGCCAACTTCGTGAGGCTCCTCCAGGGCGAGAACCGGGCTCCCTTCCACTTCGACATCCCGACCCGCAACCACTCCATCTGGGTGGATGACCGCCAGATCATCGACCGGGGGAACTTCGTCATCCCCGAGTTGCAGCTCGACTACCAGGGAGGGACCGAATGACCGGCCTCGTGATCCGTAACGCCGAATTGCTGGACTGCACCGGCGCCGACCCGCGGTCGGGCATGGACGTGGCCGTGTCGGGGTCGGTGATCAGCGGGGTCGGACCGGGCGTGGGAAGCTCCGCGGATCAGATCATCGACGGGACCGGGCTGACCCTGATGCCGGGCCTGACCGATGCCCATGTCCACATGGGCCTGGTGTCGTCTGCGGGCGATGTGGGTGACCTGCCCTGGATCGACTACGTGTTCACCGTGCGGCGGGTCATCGAGAACACGCTCCAGGAGGGCTTTACCACCGTGCGGGACGCTGGGGGTCTGGACCCGCGTTGGGCTCGACTGGTGGAGGAGGGCGTGATCGACGGGCCCCGCATCCTCCCGTCGGGGTCGGTGCTCTCCCAGACCGGTGGTCACGGCGACCTGAGACACGCCCATCACCACGCCCACCCCCGGGGCAGCATCCCGGGCCTGTCGGCCACCCCCGAGGTGGTGGACGGCCCCGACCAGGTGCGCAGGGCGGCCCGCGAGCAGCTTCGCAAGGGCGCCACCCAGGTGAAGGTGTTCGGCTCGGGCGGCGTCCTCTCGCCGACCGATCCCTTCGACAGCCTCCAGTTCACCCACGAGGAGCTGCGCGCCGCGGTGGAGGCGGCGGCCGACTGGCACACCTACGTGCTGGCCCACTGCCACACCTCGGACGCCATCCGCCGGGCCCTCGCGGCCGGTGTCCGGTCCATCGAGCACGCCAGCATCCTGGACGAGGATGCCGCCCGCCGGATCGTGGACTCCGACGCCTTCGCCGTGGTCACTCTGGCGGTCAAGTACGACCTGCTGGAGAATCCGGAGCGGGCCGGCCTCACCGCGTCCCAGCTCTCCAAGCTCCAGGCGGTGGAGTCGGAGGTGGGCCGGAGCATCGAGATCATGGGGGAGACCGGGGTCAGGGTCGGCTCGGGGTCCGACATCGTGGGGCCCCTCCAGGACCGGCGCGGCCGCGAGTTGCCCAACAAGGCCCGGTTCATGGGCGCGGCGGAAGCCATCGCGACCGCGACCACGATGAACGCCCGGATCTTCTACATGGAAGACCGGATCGGCACCGTGGAAGAGGGCAAGGAGGCGGACCTGATCCTGGTGGACGGCCAACCGCTCGACGAGATCGGGGCGCTCGCCGACCCCGACCGGATCGTGGCGGTCATCAAGGGAGGCCGTGTCTACAAGGACACCGAGGGACGCTGCTCGTCCGAGTAGCTTCCGGGCGAGCGGGCACCCGCCGGTGAGATGACAGCGCTAGCTGATCGACGGCAGGTCCGGATCCCCGGCGGGGAGTTCCTGATGGGCTCCGACCGCCACTACCCCGAGGAACGTCCGGTTCGCAAGGAGCGGGTGGACCCGTTCCGGATCGATGCCTACCCGGTCACCAACCGCCGGTTCATGGAGTTCGTCGCCGACACCGGCTACGTGACCTTCGCCGAGCGTCCTCCCGACCCGAATCTCTACCCGGGGGCTCGACCGCAGGACCTGGTGCCTGGATCGCTGGTGTTCGGGATGACGGACGGGCCCGTGGACCTGGGGGATTTCCGCAACTGGTGGGCCTGGACGCCGGGCGCCGACTGGCGCCGGCCGCTCGGGCCCGGTTCGTCCTTGGACGGCTTGGAGGACCATCCCGTGGTCCACGTCGCCTACCCCGACGCGGTCGCCTTCGCCCGCTGGGCCGGCATGCGCCTCCCGTCGGAGACCCAGTGGGAGTACGCCGCCCGGGGCGGTCTCGAGGGCGCCGAGTTCGCCTGGGGAGACGAGGACGTCCAGGACACGGCGCCGCGCGCCAATACCTGGCAGGGCGGGTTCCCCTACGAGAACACGGAGCTGGACGGCTGGACCCGGACCAGCCCGGCCGGCTCCTACGCCCCCAACGGCTTCGGCCTGTACGACATGATCGGCAACGTCTGGGAGTGGACCTCCACTCGCTACCGGGAGGGGCCACCGATGGCCGGGTCACGGTGTTGCGGCCCGCCCAGGAGCGAGCAGCGCACCCTGATCCACAGACCGGACCCCTTCCCCTCCCGCACCATCAAGGGCGGGTCGCACCTGTGCACGATCCAGTACTGCTTCCGCTACCGGCCGGCTGCGCGCCAGCCGCAGACGATCGACACCTCCGCCGGGCACATCGGCTTCCGCTGCGTATCGCGACCGTGACCCCGATGGGGGCACCCCTATCTATCCAGCCCGACGAGTTGTCTCGACACCTGAACCAGCTCAACTGCTGTCTCCATGTCAGTGGCGTTGGGGTTAGGTGAGTCCATCGGCCACCCACCCTTCTTGTACTCCTTGTCCCGGTATAGGACACTGCTCTGACTGAAGTATGCCCCCGAATGATCAGAGGCACTATCCGAAAGCAGGCAGTGCAGAGACGTCTGGGCTGAGTCTTCGTTACTATCACTCAACCCCCTGGTGAGTGGCCGCATAATTGTCAACAAGGTCCGCATCAACAAGTTGCCGCCACTGCCGAAGTTAGACCGTGCCCAGCCAGGATGTACAGAAAAGGCTGAGACTCCGGCATCTCTTAGGCGTTCCGCAAGTTCCTTAGCGTACAGAACATCTGCAACCTTAGCCTCAGCGTATGCGTCGAAGGCTCGATAACGTCGTTCTCGGTAATGTAGGTCGTCGAAATGGATTTGCGGCCGGTTGGTTGGGCGACCTGCATGCACCACAGACGAAACGATTACCATCCGTGATGGTGAACTCTTCTTGAGAACGTCCAAGAGCAACTCTGTGAGCAAGAAGTGTCCTAGATAATTCACACCGATAGTCTTTTCGAAGCCGTCCACCGTATACGCAGCCTCACTTCCCATGAAGACCGCTCCAGCATTGCAGACAAGACCATCAAGTCTCTCATAAGAATCACAAAAGGATGTAACAAAATCACGTACAGACTGCAAGTCTGCAAGGTCAAGCCCCATGACCTCCCAGCCGCCCTTAAGCCCGCCAAATGTCTTGGCCTCCTCTTCACCGGCTTCAACACGACGACACGCCATGACGACATGCCCGCCCTGCCTCACGAGCTGGCGTGTGGTTTCAAGCCCTACTCCAGAATTGGCTCCAGTAACGATGTACACTTTACCGCTGACATCTTTCTCCAGCGTCTTCTGATCACATCTCAATACGCGTCTTGCCATATCGCTCTCCTATCGACTGTTGGAACTCGGGCGTCCTTGATCTCATCATTGAATCCCAGCTTTTGCAAGGCGCCAGCGGCGGTTTGCATACATGCACAGCCCAATACTGTACGGACCCGCGGGCCGCATCATATACCGGGTTCCTCAGGTCGGGTAACTCCCAGGAGGCAGGTGGCTATTGGTTACCGGTAGCCGGTTTAGGGACGCCATGCGCGGTGCGGTGTTCCTGAGGTTCAGGGCGTCATGTATGACGCTCTCTGCCTCAAGAATGTCCTGAAGTCCTCGAACTCGCGAAAGGCCGGCCGAACTCGCGAAAAACCGGCGCTCCGCACCGGGCCCTCCCCCGCCACCACCTGTCCTGGTTCGGAGCGTGGTCGGCCATGCCCGGCTGGATGCCGGGAATCGGCGGTTCGCTCCATCGAGCTGTTCGTGTTCCCTCGGGCCGGCCGTTCCGATCGGTCTCACCTCATCGGCCGGTGTAGGTGCTTGGCGATAGTCAACGTATGGCGGGGGTGTGACAAGTCCGACCCTTGCCGGAGAGAACGCGAAAAACTCTTGCCGTTCTGAGGGATCCGGCCACCCGGTCGGATCCATGTGCGGGCTCAGCCCGGGGTGGTGGGAGCCGCTAGAGAGGAGAGCGGGGCTCTGGCGTGTCCGGCCAGGTCGATGCGTTCGGCTACCTCGGCGGCCTCCTGGCCGGCGGCGTAGAGGTCTCGCGGCCGGACCGCATCGCCGATGGTGTAGATGCCGGCCGCCAGCCCGGACCGGCTCAGCTCGTCCGAGAGCTCCGAGCGGGGGCGCCGGCCGCCGATCACGACCGCTCCCACGTCCAACCGGCCCTCCTTCCCCCGGCTCTGGATCACCACTCCATCGCCGGTGATCGACTCTGCGGTGGATTCCCGATGGATGGTGACCCCCTGGTCCGCCTCCAGTTCGATCTCCGCCAGCAACCCGGTGAAGGCGCCGTCCGCGGCAAGGGACGCTCCGGCTTCGATGATGTGAATAGCGGCCCCGGAGCGGCGGAGGTGTTGCGCGACCCGGCAGGCTACGAAGTCACCGCCGATCACGGCCACGTCCTGCTCCCACTCGTCCGGGGGCCGTTCCAGCGCGGAGAGGACATCGAAGATCGGGACGGTGGGTTCCTCCGTGACGGCCCACAGGTAGCCTCCCCGCGCTCCGGTCGCCACCACCACCGCATCGGGATCGGCCTCGGAGATCTCGGGGACCCCGACCGGGCGGCCGGTCTCGACTCTCACCCCGAGCTCGTCGAGCTCGCGGGCCAGCCAGTCGACCAGGGTCCCGTACTCGGGCAGGGCGCGGCGCAGGTAGTGCAGCTGGCCACCCAGCCGCTCGGTCGCCTCGCAAAGCAGCACCTCGTGGCCGCGGAGGCCGAGGAACCGGGCGGCGTGCATGCCCGCCACCCCGCCGCCGGCGACCATGACGCGCACCGGCTCCGGTGATGGTCGGTAGCTGTCCCGGGAGAGTTCGAAGGCGCTGGCCGGGTTGGCGGCGCAGCCGGTCGGGATACGGGCCACCGTCAGGTTGACGCAGGTGTTGCACCCTATGCAGGGCAGTATCCGGTCGGGTCGTCCTTCAGACAGCCTGCGCACGTAGTCGGGGTCGGCGTGGAAAGCGCGAGCCAGCGTGACGTACTCGAAGCCCTCCCGCCCCATCACCCGGTCGGCGAACACCGGGTCGTTCATGCGCTGCGCCACGCTCACGGGGACCCGGTCGCCCACCGCCCGGCGTATGGCCGCGGCCTCCTTGATGAAACCTCCCTTGGGCGACTCCGGTCCCTGGAATATCTTCGACATCGACTCGTAGGTGCCTCCGGCCACGTCGATCAGGTCGATCCCGGCGTCGGCGAGCATGACCGCGAAGCGGGCCGACTCGTCCGCCTCCAGGCCGTCCTCCACGTACTCGGCGGCCGATATCCGGTAGCCGACCGGGTAGCCGGGCCCGACCACCTCCCGGACGGCGGCGAGAACCTCCAGGGGGAAGCGGGCCCGGTTGGCCAGGGACCCTCCGTAGCCGTCGGTACGACGGTTCGACTGCGGCGACAGGAACTGGCCGAGCAGGTAGCCGTGCGCGCCGTGGAGGTGGATCATGTCGACACCCGCCGCCAGGCATCGCTCGGCGGCCCTGGCGAAGTCTCCGATCACCCGGCGGATGTCGGCCGCCGTCATCTCGCGGGGAACCGTCCCCGGATCCATCATGGCGGATGGGATCGCGGACGGCGCGATGGGCTGGCGATGGTGGGCGGCGACGGAGGCCTGGCGGCCCCCGTGGTGGAGTTCCATGGCCAGCTTGGCGCCGTGCGCGTGGATCTCTGCGGCCATCCGCGTGAGGGCCGGGATGACGTGGTCCCCGTGGCACCCCACCTGGTACGGGTTCCCCCGACCCTCCGGTGACACGTAGGTCGACTCGAGCTGGATCAGGGCCGCCCCGCCGATGGCGCGCCGCCGGGCGTAGGCGATGTAGCGCTCGTTCAGCGATCCGTCGAGGTTGGCCAGCGACTTCTCCATCGGCCCGACGATGATCCGGTTGCGCATGCGCATCCGGTTGATGTAGCCGGGACGCAGCAGGTTCTCGAAGCTCATGAGCAACATCCCACGGACTCCGCTACCCGGTGGTCGGTCATCGAGCCCGCACCGGATCGACCGCAGCGACCAGCGCCTCGGCGAACTCCCGGTCGTTGATGTGGTGATCCATCCTCACCAACGATACGGGGGAGTGGGGCGGGAGCCCGGACGCGACACCCTCGGCGAAGGCCTCCACGGATCCGGGGTCGTGAAACGCGCCTCCCTCGATGTCGAGCTGCGAGACGCCTTTCATCGGCACCAGCACCGAGGTGGCCGCTCCAGGGGTCCCGAGGCGTTCCGCCACCGTCCGGCCGAGCCGGTGGTTCTCCTCCGGGGTGGTGCGCACGAGGGTGACCAGGTCGTTGTGCGCCACGTGGCGCCGGCTCCGGAAGCGCTCCGGCAGGCTTGCCAGGGGTCCCAGGCAGATCATGTCGATCGCACCCGGGGCGATGGCCTGCGGGACGGCGGATAGGGATGCGCCGGTGAGACGGCCGGATCCCGCCGGCCACAGGCCCCCGAACAGCTCGTCGGCCAACTCGCTGATGGTCACGTCGATGGCGGACGCGACCAGGCCCTGTCTGACGAACGACTCGAAGGAGCGGCCTCCCGTGCCGTTGGCGTGGAACACCAGCGGTTCGAGGCCACGATCCACCAGGAGCTCGCGGCAGTGCGCGACACAGGGGTTGGTGACGCCGTACATGGTCAGGGCGACCGAGTCCTCGGGCGCGCTCACGGGGTGCTCCCCGCCCGCCCGCAGCAGCGCCACCGACACGTGGGCCAGCCGGCTGATCATGCTCCGCAGGATCCGGTTGTCGCCCTCGATGTCGAGGATGGGGTAGAGCATGGTCACGTCGCCGCCGTGGACCAGCGCCCTGGTCTCGCCGGCCACCGAGGTCGCCATCAGGATCTTCGGGACGCCGATGGGGACGATGGGCGCAAGTACGGAGAATGCCGCCGCCGCGTTGGAGCCGCCCATGCAGACCAGCGCTCCCACCGCGCCTCCGTCCACCAGTTGCCGGAGGATGCGGGCCGCCCCCGTGGCCATAGCCGACACCGCCCCGGCCCTCCCCAGCGGCGGGAGTTCCTCGAGGGAGTATCCGGCGGTTTCCGCCACGGCTTCTGCGGGATGGTCGCAGCCATGGTCACCGCCGAAGACGCCGGTGTCGATGGTGACGGGAGGCGCGTCGAGGCTGCGAAGCTTCTCCACCAGAAGTCCGAGCGGCTCGGCCTTGGTGTCGAAGGTACCCGCGACCACCACCCTGCTCATGGCTCGTCGTCCACGATCACCACACTTCGGGCAGGTCCGGGCGGGCGCTCAGATGGTCACGCTCTTGAAGGAGCGGACCGTGCTCTCGATGGCCACCTCGGTCGGCAGGCGCTCCATCGTGGAGGCGCCCACGAACCCGTAGCAGCCCGATCCACGCATCACCGTCCCGACCTCTTCGGGGCCCTCCAGCGGCCCTCCGTGCAGCACCACGATGATGTCGGGATTGATCGCCTCGGAGATCTCCCTGGTCTCAACGGCCTGCGCGATGCAGGCGTCGAGTGACATGGTGAAGGAGTCGGTGGCGCCGATACTGCCACCGGTGGTGAGGCCGAGGTGGGCGACCATCACGTCCACTCCCGCCTCGGCGAACGCGGCCGCCTCGTGGGCTTCGTAGCAGTAGGACATGGTGAACAGGCCGAGCTCCGAGGCGGTCCGCAGCATCTCGACCTCCCGGTCCAGGCCGAAACCGGTGGCTTCGAGGCTCTCCCTCCAGCGCCCGTCCGTGTAGCCGATGGACGGGAAGTTGATCACGCCGGAGAAGCCCATCGCTTCCAGCCCGCCCAGGAACCGGTCCATGACCCGGGTGGGGTCGGTCCCGTTCACTCCCGCGATCACGGGCGTGTCCTTGACGACCGGCAGCACTTCCCGCTCTCCCATCTCCACGACGATGGCGTTGGCGTCCCCGATCGGCAGCAGGCCGGCGTTGGACCCGTGGCCGGCCATCCGGTACTTGCCGGAGTTGTAGATCAGGATCAGGTCGGCGCCACCCGCCTCGGCGAACTTGGCCGATATTCCCGTACCGGCGCCGGCGCCGATGATCGGGCTCCCTTTCGCCAGGGTCGCCCGGAGCCGCTCCAGGACCTGATCTCTCGTGAACATGCGGTTCCGTTCCTCTCGTGAGTCCGGCTAGTCGACCATCAGCAGGCCGCCGTTGACATGGATGGTCTGGCCGGTGACGTACGCCCCGGCATCCGATGCCAGGAAGATGGCGGGTCCCACCAGGTCCTCTGCCACTTCCATCCGGCCCAGCGGGATGTACTTCTCGTACTCGAACAGGTAGTCGCGGTGGTGGGCGTGCATGGGCGTGTCGACCGCGCCGGGGGCGATCGCGTTCACCCGGACGCCGTGCGGCGCCACGTCCTGGGCAGCCGCCCTGCTCAACGACTGCAGGGCGGCCTTGGCCGAGCAGTAGTCGACACCGCCGCCGTCCTGGTTGAACACCGATGCCCTGGACGACCAGGAACTGCCGATGTTGATGACGCTGCCCCGCCCGGCGTCCACCATCTCCCGGAGCACCGCCCGCATGATCCGCATGGGGGCCTTCAGGTTGATCCCGTACATCTGGTCCCACTGCTCGTCGGTGATCCCGATGATGTCGGCGTAGCCCATGATCCCGGCGTTGTTGACCAGCACGTCGATCCGCCCGCTCAGGTCCTTGGCCGCGGCCACGATCCGCTCGGGGGTGTCGGGTGCGGTGACATCGGCCACCACCGTCGCCACCCCGTGACCGATCTCCCCGATCTCGGCGGCGGTGGTCTCCAGCACGGGACCGTTGAGGTCCACCAGGACCAGATCGCTGCCGGCGTGCGCCAAACCGGTGGCAAGCGCCTTGCCGATGCCCTGGCCGGCCCCGGTGACGATGCTGCAATAGCCGCTCAGGTCGAAGAGGTTCCTTGAGATGTCGGGAAACGGGAGGGTCAAACTTCGCGTCCCTTCGTGACACGGATAAGGGTTCCGGGGATGCGGCGCAATCCTAGTGTCCCGAGTCGATGGCTCTCCGCGCTCGGCTCCGCGGGTTGCCGTTGGCCGGTCCGGAAGTACTTGTGTCTTGAGCTACTGCAATCACCCGCCAGAGGTTTATCGTGTCACAGTGCTTCCCTATGATAACGGATAACCGTAATCACTAGCAGTCTGCGTGCGACGTCAACCGGACTGACGGAGGGATCATATCGTCCGAGGTGGCCCCAATTCCGGGGCAGGGCGGGACGCGCCTCGGACCCAGGT
>VXRE01000083.1 GCA_009838635.1 Acidimicrobiia bacterium
AACGTGCCGCCCGCAACGGGGCCCTTCATCGCCGCCTCTGTCGTCGCAGTGGTCACCTCCGCCGCGGCCGCCTGGGTGGTGGTGGGAGCGTCGTCTGTCGACGGGGCTGCGGTGGTGGCGGTGGTGGCGGCGGCGGTGGTAGCTACAGCCTCCGGCTCGTCATCCCCGCAGGCCGCCAGTATCGACGCTGCGGCTGCTACGCCCACGCCGGCAGCCCCCATGCGCTTCATGAACTGGCGCCGCCCTATCTTGCGGGCCATGTACTGCTCAGTGAGTTCGGTCACCTCTGAACCCATCCACGAATCGCCCATAAGCAATGTCCTCCTTCGCTCGCGCCATTGACGCTGATTGGATATCTTATCCTGTTGCTCGCTACGGCGTACAAATAAGTTCGCATCGATTGGAAAAGGCGGAAGAAATGGAACGGTTCCTGGTGACGGGATCAGCAGGTTGCATCGGCGCCTGGGCGGTTCACGAGCTGGTCAGGGAGGGAGCTCCGGTAGTCACGTTCGACATCAGCGACACCCCCCATCGCCTGCGGCTCCTGCTGGACGAGGACGAGCTCTCGGCCGTCCGGTTCCGCCAGGGGGACATTCGCGACAGCGAGGCGGTAGAGGCGGTAATCACGGACAACCGGATAACCCACGTCGTCCACCTGGCCGCCCTCCAGGTCCCGTTCTGCGCGGCCGATCCGGTCAACGGATCCCGGGTCAACGTCACCGGCACCCTGAACGTGCTGGAGGCGGCCCGCCGGACCGACGGGCAGGTCCGGGGCGTTACCTATGCAAGCTCGATCGGTGTGTTCGGCCCAGCCGACATGTACGAGGGCGGGGTGGTCTACGACGACTCCCCCGCTGCGCCGGCCACGCTCTACGGGGCCTACAAGCAGGCCAACGAGTGGACGGCCCGGATCTACAGCACGGACTGGGGAATCGGCTCGGTGGGCCTGCGACCCTCCGTCATCTACGGGCTGGGACGTGATCAGGGTCTCACTTCGGCGGCCACGGTGGCGATGCTGTCCGCGGCGGCCGGAGTCTCCGCCCACATCACCCACGGCGGAACGGTGACCTACCAGCACGCCCAGGACATGGCCCGTGTCTTCATCGCGGCCGCCCGCCTCGAGGCCGACCGGGCCCTGGTCCACAACGTGGGCGGTCCGGTGGCTCACATCTCGGAGGTGGCCGCGGCCATAGATGCCGCCGCTCCCGGGATCGAGACCACCTACGACGATGCGCCCTTCCCGCTTCCCTCGATCATCGACGGCACCGGTCTCGAGCAGGCGATCGACATTCCCCAGCGCCCGCTGGCAGAGGGGGTTGCCGGAACGGTCGAGGCCTTCCGCCGGTTGCTCGCCGAGGGCCGGGTCAGTCTCTAGTTGCTAGTTAATAGTCGTTAGTTGATAGTTATATTGGATTATTTACTACTTGACTACACGTAAGGGGCTGGAAATGGGCGCCCTTTCGCGATAACTGATAGGGGGGACCGGAAGGCCCGACCCCCGACATCAGTTTGGAGCCGGCCCTCGGCAACGGCGGCCGGGAAGCGAAAGGAGACAAGATGGCGCGCGAGTACTGCTCCATCACCCACGGGGACTCCACCATCGAGTTCGAGGTGCGCCGGAGCGACCGCCGGACGAAGACGGTCGAGGTGGCCGTGACACCTCTCGGCGTGCGAGTGTATGCCCCGAGAGCGGCGCCGGTGGACGACCTCAAGCAGTTCGTGGAGGCCAAGGCACCGTGGATTCTCGGCCACCTGGCGGACCTGGAACGAAGCTGCCTGCCCGGCCTGCGAGAGGGCCAGATCATGCCCTACCTGGGCCGGGCGGTGCCGCTCTCCTACGAGACCGGGGATCTACCCGGGCCGGCGGTTGACTACGACGGGAGCCGGTTCACCGTGACCGTGCCTCCCGGACCACGTGACGATGCCCGGCTACTGAGCGTCGGCCATGCCTTCGTAGCCTGGTACAACGCCCGGGCCTGGGAGCGGATCCCGACCACGGTCGACGCTTGGTGGCCGCTCCTCGGCCACGGCCCGAGGTCGAGGGTCCTGATCCGCGACCAGAAGAGCCGCTGGGCCAGTTGCGCCCGTGACGGCACCCTCCGGTTCAACTGGCGGATCATCATGCTGGAGCCGAGGCTCATCGACTACGTGGTGGTACACGAACTCGCCCATCTCCACGTCAAGGGCCACCCGCCCGAGTTCTGGAACCGGGTGGCCGGGGCCCTGCCCGACGTGGACGAGCGCCGGAGAGGTCTGAAGGAGGCCGTCTCCAGCCTGCCGCTCTGGAGCCTGTGAGTCAGGAGGCCACCGGGACCCGATCGGAGGGGTAGGCGGCGAGGAAGTTCTCGAGGGTGTCGGGCGACCAGGCCGGGCCGAATGGAAGCTCCAGTTCCAAGGGCGGGGACGCCTCGCAAGGCCTACCCCGGCCGACCATCAGCGTGGTGGTCCCGGCCCGGTGGCGGAGGACGTAGCTGTAGACGGTGCTGTAGCCCAGGTGGTTGCAGACGCCCGTGTCGCCCTGGTCGTGGCTCCGGAGCAGTGCCAGGATGTCGTCCAGGGAGGCGGCCCGGTCGAGGCGGGCCTGCGCGGAGGCGATCCGGTCGAGCGTGGTCAACCGGTCATCGTTCTCGGGGTGAACCCCGAGCTCGGTGTGATGGTTGGACCGGGCGGTGGGCCGGTCCGGTCGGATCACGGCCGTCCGCCGGCTCCGCACCTCGATGGCGGCCTGGCCGTGACGGTCGATCAGCACCAGGTTGCCCCACAGGTAGGGTCGCGCCGCCACCGCCCGCTCCACCGCGGCCACGCCCGACGGGACATCCGTGCCCTCGCGCAGGGCGATCTCGACCAGATCGTCGTAGTTGGCGTGGCCGTCGAGGGTGCGGACGTTGGAGTCGCACACGAGGAGGCCGGAGGAGTTGGCGCCTATCGAGAAGCCCGAGAACCGGTCCAGGTCGGGATCGGTGCCCGCCCAGGTGGTGATGCCCTCCACGCCGAACACGTCCGGTTCGAGGACCAGGCGGTCGTCGAAACTCTCCCTGCCGAAGTCCTTGTTCTTGAACAGCAGGTAGTCGTCAGGTCCGAGCCTGAAGAACCCGGTGGTGCACACTTGGAGGCCCTCCCGTCGCGGCCGGAAACTGTTGCCGGGATTGTAGGTGGAGGGGCCCGATTCGGTATCGTTGCTCCCGTGCCGTCAGAGTTCCAAGGCCAGGCCGACCGCGCCAGGGTCGAGCGCTTGCTGGTCCGCTACGTGAGCACCCACTCCGTCAACCCCGCCATCGACGGAGGCGCCGGTGAGGCCGACCTGGCGAGCCTGCTCTTCTCCGACCTCAGGGACTGGGGCTTCGATCCCGTACGGGAGCCGGTCCATCCGGGAGGCAGGGACAACGTCATCGCCACCCTGCCCGGACGGGAGGGCTCTCCGGTCGTCATGTTCCACGCCCACCTCGACACGGTGGGGCTCTCGGGCAAGGCCACCGCCGATGCACTGTCGAGCGGCGGCAACGTGTACGGGCGGGGAGCCTGTGACACCAAGGGGTCGCTGGTGGCGATGGTCGAGTCCCTCCGGCTGCTGGGGTCGGTGGACCCGGCCGCGCGGGCCAACGTCATGCTGGTGGGGGGCATCGACGAGGAGGTCGCGGGGACCGGGGCGCAGGAGCTGGCGGCCGCCCATCCGGAGGTCGACATGGCGGTGCTCGGCGAACCCACCAGCCTGGAGATCGCCACTGCCCACAAGGGCGTGCTGCGCATCGAGATCGCCACCACCGGCATCCCGTCACACTCCTCCAAGCCCCACCTGGGACGCAACGCCATCTACGCGATGGGACGGGTTCTGGACGCCCTCCAGACCGACTACCTGGCCGCCCTCGACCCGGTGGGACACCCTCTGGCGGGGCCGCCCACGCTCGCCGTCACCATCATCCGGGGCGGTTCCGGCTTCAACGTGGTCCCGGCCGAGTGCGTCATCGGCCTCGACCGGCGGGTGATCCCCGGCGAGGTCCACGAGGAACTTCTCGAGGAGTTCGACGAGTTGCTGGCCGGTCTCGACATTCCGCTGGAGCGCCGGGAGCCCCTCCTGATGACCGCCCCCCTCGACACACCCGTGACCGACCCGGTGGTCCGGGCCTTGAAGCGGGCCCGGGACGAGGCCACGGGCCGGGAGGCCGAACCGATCGGCGTCACCTTCGGCACCGACGCCTCCGCGCTCGCCCCGGCCGGGATCAGTTGCGTGGTGTTCGGGCCCGGCAGCATCGACCAGGCCCATTCCGACGAGGAATGGGTGGGCATCGAGGAAACGGCAATCGCGGCCGAGATCCTGGCCCAAACCGCCCTGAACCTCGCCACCGACTGATCCGGCAGCCCGGTCGGGCCCCCGTCAGAGGTCCGCCGGTGTCAACGTTAACCTGTTATTCGTCGAGCGGCGGCGCGTGTCAATCCCCTTCCGATTCCCATCCTCGAGCGGCTAGATAACCCGCCACCACGGGGCGGCGAGTACGCCCGGGGTGAGCCACTCGGTAATGGCTCCGGCGTGCAGGAGGAGACCAGGCCGGGCCTGGTCGCCGTATTCGGCCCGGAAGGTGCGGAGGTGACGTGCGTCACGGAGGCGCGGCCGCTTGGTCGCCTTGACCTCGATGGGGAGCAGGCGGTCACCGGCCTCGATGACGAAATCCACCTCCTCGCCGAGCGACGTGCGCCAGTAGAGGATCTCGGCCCGGTCGAGGCGAGCATCACGCCAGGCCAGAAGGTCGTTCAGGATCAGGTTCTCCAGGTAGGCGCCGCCCGGTGTCGCCTCCTGAGCCAGATGCAGGGCCACTCCCGTGTCACCCCAGTAGAGCTTGGGAGATTTGATCAACCGCTTGGTCCGGTTCACCGCATAGGCGGGAACTCTCACCAGAAGGTAGGACGTTTCGAGCAGGTTGAGATAGCGATGCACCGTCGGCTGCGATAACGCCACGTCCCTCCCGAGCTCCGTCTGGTTGACGAGTTGGCCTATGCGGAGACAGGTGGCCCGCATCAACCGGCGAAAATCGGGCAGCGCCGATACGGACGAGAGGGCTTGCAGGTCCCGCTCGAGATAGGTCCGCACGTACCCGTCGAACCAGATCGCCCTCTCCCGGTCGTCGGCCAGGTGCACGGCCGGGAACGGAAACCCGCCTCGACGGGCCGCATTACGCCAGTCCTCCGGCCGGTCCGGCTGCGAAGCCACTAAGTCGGGCCAGTCCTCGTCCGCTGCTTCGAGGAGCCCATCCCAGACGCCGCACCGGCCCGATCCCAGCTGCTCACGGCGCGTCATCGGCCTGAGAGTCAGATAGCTCGCCCGGCCCGCCAGCGACTCGGATACGCGGTGCATGAGCGCCAGGTTCGCCGACCCGGTGAGGAGGAACCGACCGGGCGTGCGCCGGCGGTCGATCTCCCGCTTCACCGCGTGCAGCAAGCCGGGCTCACGCTGGACCTCGTCCAGTGTGAGCGGCTCGGCGCCGGCCACCAGGGCGTCGGCATCACGGCGGGCCATATCGAGCACGTCAAGATCATCCAGCGAGCGGTAGGTTCTACCCGGGGTCAGTTCTCGAGCCAGGGTGCTCTTGCCGGTCTGGCGCGCGCCCGTGACCACCACCGCGGGCATCACGCGGAGGCGTTCCGAGAGGCTCTTCCCGATCAGGCGGGCAAGGATCGCGCGGTCCATCCCTTGAATGATAATCATTCAAGGCGTGAATGATTATCATTCACGCCCGGCGCGATTTCGTCAGGCTCTCAGGACGGGGATGGAGACCCGGGTGGGATAGGAGCGGTTGTGGAGCACCGTCTGGGTGGCCGGGATGGAATCGAGCGGTCCGTCGGTGAGCGGCTGGGCGCCGGTGTTCAGGTTCCGGTCCCACTGGGGGAAGTCAGAGCTGGAGATGTCCAGCCGAAGACGGGAACCGGCGCCCACGCGGGCGCCCACCGGGCCCAGCTCGATCTTGAACTCGTACACCTCCCCCGGGGTCAGCAGCTTCGGGTCCGACAGCGACCTCCGGTAACGCGCCCGGAGGATCCCCTCCTGCAGGTTGACCGATCGGCCGGCCTCGTCCACCACGCAGAGCCGGGCCGTGAAGTCGGTGTCGACGGCCGTGGTGGCGGCATACAGGGTGACCTCCGCGTCCCCGACCAGCTCTACGTCCTCCGCCAGGGGCTCGGACGTGTACACCAGGATCATCCGCGACACCTCTGCCTCGTGCTGGTCGGCCGGGCCCATCGGGGTGATGCTGTCGAAGCAGCACGAGTGTCCACCCATCGACGGGACCGGCACTCCCGGCTCGTAGATGAAGATGTCGGGCGGCTCGTCACCGGGCGCGGTGCGGTCGAGAGTGCCGTCCCCGAACTTGGAGTTGGCGCAACCGTCGGAGTGGATGAACCAGTCCTCCACCACCGCGTCCGGGGGCGGCCACGAGGCGAAGTCGCGCCATCCCCCGTCCAGGGTGAAGGCAGTTACCCGGCTGTCCATGACCCCCGTCTCCCTGCCTTTCAGGGTCTGGTCGAACCACCGGACCAGCCAGGAGTCGATCTCCATGGTCGAGGGACCGTCCGAGCCGAGCCGGCTGACCGGTGTCCACGGCATGTGCGCCCAGGGCCCGACCACCAGCTTCTGGTTGTCACGCGTCCGGTCGTCGTAACCGGAGGCGGAGAGCCCCACGAAGTTCTTGACCGTGCCGGTGAGGAACACGTCGTACCAGCCGGCCACGTGAAGGGCCGGAACCCTGATCCGGCTGTAGTCCTCGTCGATGCTCCACCGCTTCCAGTAGTCGTCGTAGGAGCAGTGCTCCGCCCAGTCGTTGAAGTAGGGCACGTGCGGGGTCTGGAGCGGCGGGTAGCCGGCCACGGGGAGGGTGTGGTACCAGTTGGGGGCCGCGCCCAGGGCGGCGGCCAGGCCGATGTGGCCCTCGAGGTCGCCGGCCCGCTGTGCCGTCTCCAGCCCCAGGAGCGTGGCCCAGTAGCCGATGAAGGCCAGCGAGAATGCCCCGCCGTTGTAGGTCCATCCGTCGTAGTACTGCGAGGCGGTGAAGGCCGGCGTGATGGAGGCGAGGGAGGGTGGCGCGGTCACCGCCGCCAGGAGCTGGGTGGCCCCGACATAGGAGAACCCCATCATCCCGACCCGGCCGTCGGACCCCGGAAGGCGGGCCGCCCACTCCACCGAGTCGTAGCCGTCGGCCATCTCGTGGAGGTAGGGATAGAAGTCGCCTTCGGACGCGTACCGGCCCCGGCAGTCCTGGACCACCACCACGTAGCCCTGGGCGGCGAACCAGGCCGGGTGGGCGCTACCGAAGGTGGGCACGCCCGACCGCTTGTCGTAGATGGAGCGGATGAGCAGCACGGGCAGGTCGGCCTGTGTCTCGGGACGGTAGACGTCGGCGCGCAGCACGGTCCCGTCCCTCATGGTGGATTCCACGTCTCGCTGGACGGTGACGCCGAGTCCCGGCATCCGCTCGATCAGGGGGGTGATGGTCATAGAGCTCCTCAGCCGCCGGACATCCGGGCGGGTCAGCCCGGTTCGGTAGCATTCTGCGCGACAGAGACGGACGAAGCAACCAGCCCCAACCGGCAACGGGTCCGGCTGGTCCCGGAAGGGCGGAGGCGAGCATGAGCGAGAGCGAGTTCAGGCAGGACACCTACTACGAGGAGGGCTCCGACGCCGGCGGGATGCCGCAGAGCCACATCGCGGAGTTCCTCGGCAGCCCGGACAGCACCTGGCTGCTCAAGCTGGCCTTCCTCAAGGAGGACGGCTGGCCGATGGTCGTGCCCCTCTGGTACCAGTGGGACGGCGAGGCCTTCTACGTGGTGGGCCGCAAGCGGTCCGGGTGGGTGCATGACCTGGAGCGGAACCCGCAATGCGCCGTCTGTATCGAGGAGACCGCCCACCCCCGGATCCGCAAGGTGCTGGCACAGTGCACCGCCGAGATCGTGGAGGGCCCGGCCAAGGGCGAGGGATCGAAGTGGGTACCGGTGGCTGATGAGATGGCGACCCGCTACACGGGGCCCTCGGGACCGGAGCAGCTGAAGGCGTCATGGGACTGGGATCGTTACCTGGTGCGCCTGGTGCCCCGTGACGGCAAGCTGACCACGTGGCAGGGGGCCGACTGGGCGCTCCGCTACTTCGACGCCGGTCAGCGTCCCGACCTCGAGGAGAAGGCCCGGCAGCGGGAGGCCGGCGCCCGGTGAGGCGCCTGGCCGACCAGGCCGTCTCGCTGGCCCGGTCCGAGATCCGGGTCCTGTTCGACCGGGCCGCGACCCGTCCCGACACCATCCGCCTCGAGGTGGGCGAGCCCAGCTTCCCCACTCCGGAGCACATCGTGGCCGGCGCCCACGCGGCAGCCCGGGCGGGCTGGACCGGCTACGGGCCCAACGGCGGGCTGGACAGCCTGCGGGAACTGCTGTCGGCCAAGGTGGAGGAGGTGGACGGGTACGCCGCCCCTCCCGACCGGATCGTGGTCACTCCCGGCGGGATGAACGCCCTCTTCTCCACCTACTTCGCCCTGCTCAACCCCGGCGACGAGGTGCTCCTGCCCACACCCGGGTTCCCCAACATGGACGGCATGGTGCGTCTCCTGGGCGGAACGCCCGTGTTCTACCATCTGGAGGCTTCCGACGGCTACCTGCCCGACCCGGAGCGGCTCCGGGCCCTGATCACCGACCACACCACCATGCTCTTCGTCAACACGCCCTCCAACCCCACCGGGTCGGTGTACCCCGCCGCTCTGATGCGGGAGCTGGTGGAGCTATGCAACCGTCACGATCTGTGGTTGCTGTCGGACGAGGTCTACGACGAGCTGGTGCTGGACGATACGGCCCGCCACACCGCGGCCGCCCGGTACGACGAGGAGGACCGGGTGATCAGCGTCTACAGCTTCTCGAAGGTGTACGCCATGACCGGCTGGCGGGTGGGCTACGCGGTGGCGCCACCCCCGGTCGCCGACCTGCTCCGCAAGCTCCAGGAGCCCCAGCTGTCGTGTCCGAGCACCATCTCGCAGAAGGCGGCCGAGGCGGCCCTGCTCGGGCCTAGAGAACCGATCCGGGCCATGCGCGACGCCTACCGGCGGCGCCGCGACGCGGCGGTCCGCACCGCCACCGGAGCCGGGCTCGAGCTGGAGGCGCCCGCCGGCACCCTCTACATGCTGGTCAAGGTCGACACGCACGGGCGGTCGATGATGCAGTTCGCCCTCGATCTGCTCGACCGCCACGGAGTCAGCGTGGCGCCGGGATCGGTGTTCGGGCCGGGAGGCGAGGGTTACGTCCGCATCTCGCTGGCCGCCGACCGCGACCGGGTAACCGAGGGTCTCCGCCGGCTGGCCGTGGCATGTAGAGAGAGGACGCTGGCACCCGCATGACTGCCACCAGCACCGAAGACCGCCTCGACTCGTACCTCCGGGACCGCCAAGACGAGGTGCTCGAGTTTGCCCGGGAACTGATCCGCACGCCGTCGCCCAACCCGCCCGGTGACGAGCGGGCCGTGGCCGACCTGGTCACCTCCCGGTTGACCGATCTGGGGGTCACCGATGTGGAGCGGGTGGGGGCGACTCCCGAGCGGCCCAACCTCATAGTCCGGATTCCCGGAACGGGCGGCGGTCCCACGCTGATGCTCTCCGGGCATCTGGACACCAAACCGGCCGGAGACCTCACGGCGTGGAAGACCGACCCGTGGGATCCGGTCCTGGAGAACGGCAACCTGGTGGGGCTCGGATCGGGCGACATGAAGGCCGCCGTGGCCGCCATGGTCTACGCGCTAGGCGGGATCGAGGCGGTGGGACCGCCGGCCGGAGACCTGGTGGCGGTGTTCACCGCGGACGAGGAGGCGGGATCGCAGCTCGGCTCCAAATGGATGGCGGACAACGGCCTGCTGGAAGCCGACGTGGCGCTCATCGGGGAGCCCAGCGGCATCGAGCGGGAGTGGGAGTCGATCCACCTGGTGTCGAGGGGCGCGGCCCTCTTCAAGGTCCGCATCACAGGCACCCAGATGCACTCCTCCATCTCCGACCGCATCGAGGGGATCAACGCCACCGTCCAGATGGCCCGGCTGATCGACCGGATGGACCGTGACCTGGAGAGCTACCTGACCTACGAGCCCCACCCCCTCTGCCCCACCGGCCCCACTGTGAATGTCGGCGTGATGGCCGAGGCAGGCGTGTTCTACGGGGTATATCCGGGCAATGCCGAGTTCGCCTGCGACATCCGCACCCTGCCCGGCATGGGAGAGCAGCAGCTGATCGACGACATCAACCGCTTCCTCACCGCCGCCATGACCGAGCAACCCGACCTGGCGGCGGAACTGGTATGGGAGCTGATGGTGCCCGCCACCGAGATCTCTGCGGACCAGCCCCTGGTGCCGATCCTCCAGGAGACCACCGCCCGGGTGCTGGGCCACGAACCGCGCCTCGACGCCTTTCCCGGCGCCACCGACGCGCCCCACTTCCAGCTGACCGCGGGGATCCCCTGCGTGGCGGCCTTCGGGCCGGGCATGCTGCCCCGCGCCCACAGTCCCAACGAGTACCTGTCCGCCGGCAGCGTGGCGCAGGCGGCGCACATCTACGCCCTGGCTGCGCTGCGATATCTAGGAGGCCCGTCATGAGCATTCCGCCTGCCGAACTCTGCGCCCGCTACCGGAGGTTGTACGTGCCGGCGGTGTGCGACGCCCTCTACTGGATGGGGCTTCCCGAACAGGTCCTGCCTAGCTATCTGCGGCCCCTCTTCCCCGAGCAACGCATCGCCGGGCTGGCCCACACGGTCCAGGGAGCGCCCATCGAGCCGCGCATCGGGCGCGAGCCCGGCATCGAGCGGATCACCTCCTACCTCCAGGTGTTCGAGAACCTCGCTCCCGACAGCGTGCTGGTGTCGGTCAGCCCGGACACCCATGTGGGGCACCTGGGCGAGCTCTGCTGCAACTCGGCCTGGCAGCACGGCTGCGTGGGCGCCATCCTGGACGGCAACCTGCGGGACATCGAGGGGATCCGGGACATCGGGTTCCAGGTGTTCTACCGGGACCTGTCGCCGCTCAACGCCATCGGCCGCTGGGAGATGGTCTCCTCCCAGGTGCCGGTCACCATCGGCGACGTCACGGTCCACCCGGGTGATGTGATCCTGGCCGAGTTCGACGGCATCCTGGTCATCCCCCGCGATGACGCCGAGCGGGTGCTGGTGCGGGCGGAGGAGATCGTCGGAGCCGAGGAGATGGTCCGGGCTGAGATGCGGGAGGGCGAGTCACCGCTCGCCGGCCTCGAGCGCCACGGGTACATCTAGTTGCTAGTTGTTAGTTGTTAGTTTGAAACTAGAAACTAGAGACGCGGTCGCCCGCCTCGTGGAAAGCCTGCGCGCGCCGGGGTGACACTTTCGCGTTGCGGCCACCCAAGGGATGGATAGTTCCGATCCCGAGTAGGGGTGTCCCTATTGGACACCAGCAGGGTTAGTCGTCGGTGCTGCTCCAGCCACTCACGCCGAACCCGACCAACGCTATCCCGACCATCAGGAGCATGAGCCCGTCTTCGTCGTTCACTGCGAACACAATCCCCAACACAACAGCCACCACACCGATGGCAATCGACACCCGCTTCAAAGTCACCGTGTCTCCTCTCCTTGAGTTAACACACATGGGTGAGGCTAGTCGAGCCACTCTTCGACTGGCGGGGCGGTACATCAAGAAACGCGTCGCTCAGCACAACTCCCAGTACCACGCTGATATCGGTGAGTGTGTATCCGTGTTCGTACCCGAGGGCTTCAGACGTGTGCACTTATCCGGGCGGGCCACCCCACGGGTGTGCACCTCCCCGGATGCGGTTCCGGCTAGCTTCCTGATCCGATGAAGAACTCGGGAAACGGGACCGTCCGGGCCGGGCCGATCGGGTCCGGCGCCCGCAATACCTACCTGGACCTGATCAGGGGCGTGGCGCTCCTGGGCATCGTGGTCATGAATGCCGTCTCCTTCGGCCTCGGCGCCGGCCCCTACTTCAACCTGTCGGCCGGGGGTTCGGACACGTGGCTGGACTGGCTGGTGGGAGGCTTCGGAGAGGTCTTCGTCGACCAAAAGTTCATGGGCCTCTTCTCGCTGCTCTTCGGAGCGGGCATCGCCCTGTTCTGCGACCGGGCCGCTAACAGGACGCGCCGGCCGGCGCTGCTGAGCCTGTGGCGCAACCTGCTGCTCCTGGGAATCGGCCTACTGCATCTGGCGCTGTGGGAGGGGGACATCCTGGTGGGCTACGCCCTGGTGTCGCCGGTCATCATCGCCCTGAGGAACCGCCGACCGCGCACCCTGCTGATCCTCGGCGGTGCCATCCTCCTGCTGTCGCCGGTGGCGGCCATCCTGCTCCAGGCATCCCTTCCGGGCGACGGGAGCGGCCTCGGCGGGTTCTGGACGAGCGGCATGGAGATGACCGGGACCACTGACAGGTTCATCATCGTGGACTTCGTATCACGAGCGGTGGGGATGATGCTGATCGGCGTGGCCCTCTACCGCACCGGGGTGATGACCGGTGACCGCCCGGTCGCGTTCTACCGGCGGATGGCGCGCACCGGCCTGGGGGTGGGCCTGCCGCTGGCCGCTCTCGGGCTGGCGTGGGTGGCGGCCCGTGATTTCTCCCCGGACGTGGCATTCGTCGGGACGATCCCGAACACGCTCGGGACCGCACCGGCCGTGCTCGGCTACACCGCCCTCATCATCCTGTGGAATCGCCGGCCCGAGACCGCTCTGCACCGGCGCCTGCGGGCCGCCGGGCGGATGGCGCTCACCAACTACCTGACCCAGACCCTGCTGGGCCTGCTCATCCTCGGGTACCTATTGGGAGATGCCGACCTCACCCGGACGATGCTGGTGGGGTTCATCGGGTTGGTCTGGGCCGCCCAGCTCTGGTGGTCGGCGCCCTGGCTGGATCGGTTCCGGTACGGTCCCGCCGAGTGGCTGTGGCGTATGGCCACCTACCGCCGGAAGCAGCGCCTGCGCCGGTAGCCCCGCCCTCCGGGTGATGCCGGGCCGGATCAGGCTTCCAGGCCCGCCAGTTCCAGGGCCTCGACCAGGTCACGGCCGGTGATCACCCCGCCGCCGAACCGGGTTGCGCCGTCCTCGGTGGCGGCCACGCCCACGAACCCGCACCGGGCGTTGTGGGCGGCCTCGCGGTCCCAGGTCGAGTCGCCGATCATCACCGTCCGGGACGGTGCCACTTCGAGCAGGCGGCAGGCCTCGAGCAGCTGGTCGGCCGCCGGCTTCGGCCGCAGGTCCGGGCGCCTGGGAACCAGCAGCGGTACGTCCACCCCGTGCCTGGCCAGGACAGCCCGGGCCGGCGCCTCCGCCACCAGCGTCACCACCGCCCGACGGGTGCCCCGGGCGAGTTCCAGGGCCTCTTGGAGGCGGGGCATGGCATGGGAGGCGGCCACCGCGGCCATCTCATGGACGGAGATAGCCTCCGACACGTCGGTCCACCTGGGATCCCCGCTGAGGGCCACCAGGATCGACATGCAGCGCTGCGTCGGGGCATCCCAATCCGTCTCCGGTGTGGGCAGGTCGTCCCAGGACCCGATCATCGACTCCGTGTCCTGCCAGGCTGCGCCGTAGTCGGTGTAGGTCTGGAGGTCGATGAGGGTCCGATCCAGGTCGAACAGGACCGCCTCCATGATCAGCCGGGCGGGAAGACCAGAACCCGCTCGGGGGCGATCTTGACGATGGCCCGCTCGGACGTGATCGGGTTCGGGTACTCGTCCACCCCCAGGTACTTGTGGGCGAGGGCGTCGATGTGGGAGCGGGCCTCCGCACCGGTGACGGTGTCCACCACCTTTCCCCTCACCTCGGCGAAGTGGAAGGGATTGCCCCCGTCGGGGATCAGCACCGTGACCCTGGGGTCGGCCATCATGTTCCTGAACTTGGGCCGGTGGACCTCGGTGTTGATCAGGATGTGCTCGTCGTCGGCGTCCACCCACATCAGATGTACCTGCATGGACCCGTCGGGCATCAACGTCGCCAGCGAAGCGTAGTTGGCGCCCCGAGCCAGCCTCAGAACCCTCTTGTCGAGCATTACAACCTCCGTTAGGTTGGACTTCGCGGCGCCGACCACCCGCTCCAGAACCTGAGGAGGTACCACTCGATGGGCACGTTCAGTTGGCCGATACGGATTTCCGATCTCGCAGGCCGGAGAAGCCGTGATCTCGAAGCGATAGTGGATACCGGCGCCGCCTACACCACCCTACCCGCGTGCTTGCTGCACGAACTGGGGGTGGCGCCGCTGGGAGCGCGCCGGTTCCTAATCGCCGACGGGCGGCGGATCACGATGGAATGGGGTGAGGCCCGGGCGACGATCGACGGTGAGTCCGTGACCACCCTGGTCGTCTTCGGAGACGACGCCGCCTCCGCCCTCCTCGGCGCCTACACCCTGGAGGGCCTCGGCCTGGCGGTGGACCCGGTGGAACAGCGACTGGTCTCCACCACGCTCATCCTCTGCCTGGCGTCCTGACTCTTTGGCCCGTAGGCCCGGCGCGGCGTCACGGGGCGGCCGACCGGCGCAGGAAGTTGTAGATAGCGGTCCAGTCCAGGCGGCCCATGCCGTGATCCCGGGCGGAGGAGTAGCACTCCAAGGCGGCTAGGCCCGTGCCGTGGGCGACGCCGGCGGCTTCGCCCATCCCGATGGCGAGGCCGAGGTCCTTGTGGGCCAGGTCGATCATGAAGCCGGGCTCCAGGTCGCCCGCCAGCACCTTGGCCGGATAGGTGGTGGCCAGGTGGCCCTGGCCCGCCGTGGTGCCCATCAGCACCTCGATGACCACGTCGCGATCCAGCCCCTCCCCCTCGGCCAGGGTCAGAGCCTCGGCCACCACCACGTTGGACACCACCGAGACGTAGTTGTTGACCAGCTTGGTCCGGATCCCGGCGCCCCGGGGGCCGCAGTGGATGACCGGGTCGCCGAGGATCTCGAGGATCGGCAAGGCCCGGTCGATCTCCTCCGGGCTGCCGCCCGCCATGACCAGCAGGGTCCCTGCCTCGGCATCCTTGGAGGTCCGACCCACGGGCGCGTCGATCATCCGCCTGCCGGACGCAGCGAGGCTCTCGGCGGTGGCATCGAAGTGGGCCGGCAAACCGGTGCTCATATCGATGAGGAGCGCGGTGGGGTCGAGGGCCCCGGCGATGCCATCGGGCCCGAGCACCGCGTCGGCGACGTGGCGGCCGGTGGGGAGCATGGTGATGACGTAGTCCGCCCCGTCCGCCGCCTCCCGGGCGGAGCCCGCGTCGGTGGCGCCGTCCCGGACGACCTCGGCCAGGGCCGCCGCGCTGGTGTCGAAGGCCCGGACCCGGTGGCCCGCCCTCAGCAGGTTCCGGGCCATGGGCGCACCCATCACGCCGACGCCGATGAATCCGACCCTGCCCATCCTGTCTCCATCCGCCGGGAACTGCCTGACCGTAGCGCGCTCAGCCGCGGCGGCGACCGGACGTCTGTTGAAAGGACCTGGGATGTGACCGGGACCGGTTCGGCCGGGCTTTAGAATCGACCGCCGATGCGTATCTTCGACACCGACCTCGCCGCCTTCGGCGACTACCCGACGATTGCCGACGGCTTCGAGTGGGACATACCCGAGCGCCTGAACATCGCCGCCGAGGTGTTCGACCGCTGGTCCACGGACAGCCGGCGGATCGCCCTCTACGTGGAGCGATCCGACGGCCGCCGCGACATCTGGTCGTACCGGGAACTCATCCGCCTCGCCAGGCGCTACGCCAACTTCCTGCTGTCGCTCGGCCTGGAGCGCGGCGACCGCGTCTCGCTGGTCATGCCGCAGGGGGCCGAGCTGGCCGCCCTCCACCTGGCCGTCTACTCCATCGGGGCGGTGGTCCTGCCCATGTCGGCGCTCTACGGACCGGACTCCTACCGCCACATCCTCGGGGACTCGGGCGCCAAGGCGATAGTGGTGGCCGAGCCCTACGCCGACCGCATCCGGCTGGTCCGGTCCGAACTGCCGGAGCTCGAGACGGTGGTCATCTCCGGGCGGGCGGGCGCGGGCGAGCGCTCCCTGGCCGAGGCGGAGGGCTTCCCGCCCCGGTTCGACCCGGTCGACACCGCGTCCGAGGACCCGGCGATGCTGCTGTACACCTCCGGGAGCACCGGCCATCCCAAGGGCGCCCTCCACGCCCAGCGGATCATCGAGGGCTACCTGCTCACCTTCAAGCTCTTCTTCGACATCGGATTCGACGAGTCCACGGTGTTCTACACGCCGTCCGACTGGGCCTGGGTGGGCGGCCTGCTCGACATCCTCCTTCCCGCCCTGGTGTTCGGACACCCGGTGGTGGCCGACGAGCAGCGCTTCTCCGCCGACCGAGCGTTCGAAGTGATATCCCGCAACGGCGTCACCCACGCCTTCCTCACCCCCACCGCCCTCAAGATGATGGCCCAGGTCCCCAAGCCGGCCGAGGCCTTCGACCTCGACCTGAGGGTCATCGCCAGCGGCGGGGAGTCGGTGGCCGACGAGCTGCACAAGTGGGGCGACCGGGAACTGGGTGCGGTGATCAACGAGTTCTACGGGCTCACCGAGGTGAACCACCTGGTGGGCGGCTGCGAGGCGCTGTGGCCAGGGGTGCCCGGCTGGATGGGACGCCCCTATCCGGGCCGGGAGGTGGCCGTGCTCGACGAGGACGGCGAACCCATCGAGGCGGGCGGGATCGGGGAGATCGCGGTGCGGCCGGGCGATCCCACCGGGATGCTGGAGTACTGGGGCAATCCCGAGGCCACCGCCTCCAGGCTTCGCAACGGCTGGATCATGACCGGCGACCAGGCCACCGTCAACGAGGCCGGCTACATCCGGTTCCTCGGCCGCGATGACGACATGATCGGGAGTGCCGGATACCGGATCGGACCGGCCGAGGTCGAGGAGGCGTTGGTGCGGCACCCGAAGGTGGCGGAGGTGGCCGTCATCCCCTCTCCGGACCCGATCCGGGGCCAGGTGGTCAAGGCACTCGTCGTGCTGGCCGGCGGGGCGGCCGGAGACGAAGGGCTCACCTCCGAACTCCAGATGCAGGTCAAGACCCAGGTGGCGGCCTACAAGTACCCGCGCATCATCGAGTACGTGGACAACCTGCCCAAGACCACCACCGGCAAGCTCAACCGGAAACTGCTGGCGGCCCGAGAATCGGGGGCTGCCGGTAGGCGGTAGCCGGTCCCGGATACGTATCATCCATAGGGTGCCGATTCCCGGGAGCCACCGCGTGCCGGCCATCCCGTCTGGGACCGCCGGATGATTCCCCGGTTCGCTCGCCTCGGCGTCCTCACCGACCCCGGTTTCCGGTCCGACCTGGCCCGGATCGCCCGCGAGACCGGCCGCACCGACCGCCAGGCCATGGGGGCCGCCAAGAAGTACCTGCGGGAGATACGGACCATCCCCTCGCCGCTGGTGGCCGGGTTCGGCGGATGGGCGGCCGGCAAGGTGTGGCGCCGGAACTACCGCAACGTCCACTACGACCCCCGCGACCTGGAGCGGCTGGCGGAACTGGGCGCCGACCATCCACTGGTCTTCCTGCCATCCCACAAGTCCCAACTCGACCATGCCGTGCTGCACCACGTGCTATGGAGCAACGGACGCCCGCCCAACTACACCGCGTCCGGCATCAACATGAACTTCTTCCTGCTCGGGCCGATACTGCGGCGCTCGGGTTCCTTCTTCATCCGCCGCCGGATCGGTGACCGCCCCATCTACAAGCGGGTCCTGCGGGCCTACCTCGCCCACATCCTGGAGCAGTGCCACCCGGTGGAGTGGTACATCGAGGGGACCCGCAGCCGGACCGGCAAGTTGTTGCCACCCACCTACGGCTTGCTTACATACGCGGCCGAGGCCCTATGGAACGGCCGGTGCGACGACATCCACGCTATCCCGGTCTCCATCAGCTACGACCACGTGGAGGAGATCGAGCCCTACGTAGCGGAACAGCGCGGGGCGACCAAGCGGCGGGAGACCCTCGTCTGGATGGTCAAGAGCATCCTGATGATGGGCAGGGACTACGGCGACATCCATGTCCGCCTGGGCGAGCCCCTGTCGATGGCAGACCTGTTCGGCGGCCGCCCGGAGGCCGACCGCCGCGGCAAGGTCGCGGCGCTGGGGACCGAGATCTGCGCGAGGATCAACCGGGCCACGCCGGTGACCGCCACGTCCCTGGTGGTATCGGCCATCCTGGGAGACCCCGGACCGCACGGCCTGTCCATGGCCCGGCTGGGGGAGGTGGTCGGCGAACTGGTCCGGGATGCCGAGGCCCGGCGGCTGCCCGCCGTCGACGGCCTGGCTTCGCTCGACCGGGCCGGAATCGAGAGGATCGTACGCACTCTGGCCCGCCGGGGGATCGTCGCCATCGATCAGGACGCATCCGGGCCGGGCGGTGCGTCACGAACCTACCGGATCGAACCCGACCAGCGTTTGGCCGCCTCCTACTACCGCAACACCATCGCGCATCACTACGTGGCGCCGGCGGCGGCGGAGGTGGCTCTCGCCGCGGCGGGCCGGGCGACCGGGAGGTCCCTGCTCGAAGCCTTCCACAACCGTCTGAGGGAGCTGCATGGCCTGCTGGAGACCGACTTCTTCCTCCCCGACCGGGAGACCTTCTGCGGTCAGGTCGCCGCCGGGCTCGCCCGGCGCATCCCGGCCTGGGAAACCCGCCTCCTCGACGAGGGGGCGGCGCAGGTGCTGGACAGGCTCCGCCCCCACCGGGCCCCCTGGGCACTGCGCCACTTCCTCGAGGCCTACCGGGTCGTGGCCGGACAGTTGGCGGAGGAGCCGGCCGGTCGGCCGTCCGACGCCAAGAGCTTCCTGCGATCGGCGCTCCAGCGCAGCCTCTCGGATGCCCGCCAGGATCGGATACCGGCCGAGGCCGCCTCGCTCGCGCTCCTGTCGGCAGGGCTTCGAATGGCGACCCGGCATGATCCGGCGGCAACCGATGAGGCGGACCTCCGGTTGGAACGCGAAGCGCTCGCCGCCGAGTTGGGCCGGTACCTGGACGCCATCCAGACCTTGGATGCATGGCCAGTAGCGAGTAGCCGGTAGGTCGGCGGTACCGGCCACTGCCACACGCAGCGGCATCCGCGCACGCTCTAGGTGCGTGCTGAAAAATGTCCAGTTGGCCCGATACCGACAACGGAGCACCCGTCATTGCGTGACGGGCCTACCATCCCCGTCTTTTTCCGCATGCTCCTAATATCGAATACGTGACCCCGCTACCTGACGATCTCAACGTAGACCTCCACTACTGGATGCGGCTCACCCGCACGATGGACGACCAGCTCGTGAACCTCTGGAAGCAGGGCCGGGGCGTGGGAACCACCTTCAACCAGCGGGGGCATGAGGCGATCAGCGTGGGCGCCGGCATGTCCCTCGCGCCGGATGACGTGGTCGCTCCGATGCACCGCGACCTGGGCTGCTACCTGGTGAGGGGCATGACCCCCCGACGGCTCATGGCCAACCAGCTGGGCCGGGCCACCGGGGTCACGCGGGGCCGGGACGGCAACCTCCACGGATGCGGAGACCTGTCCCTCAACCTCATCGGCTTCATCAGCCACCTCCCCCAGACCATGCCGGTGGCGCTCGGGGCGGCCATGTCCTTCTCCTACCGTTCCGAGCCCCGCGTGGCCCTGACGTTCGTCGGCGACGGCTCGTCCTGCGCCGGCGTGTTCCACGAGTCGCTCAACCTGGCGGCGGTGCAGCGAGCCCCGTTCGTGGTGGTCATCGAGAACAACCAGTACGCCTACTCGACACCGCTGCACCAGCAGATGGCCATCGACGACCTGGCCGTCCGGGCCAGCGGGCATGGGGTGGAGTCACGGACCGTGGACGGCAACGACGTGGAGGAGGTCTACCGGACCGTCGAGGCGGCGGTGGCCAAGGCTCGGGACGGCGGCGGGCCGACCCTCATCGAGGCCCGAACCATGCGGATGCTGGGACACGCCATCCACGACGGCGCCGAGTACGTCCCGCAGGCGCTCCTGGACGAGTGGAAGGCTCGCGATCCCCTCGTCCTCCATGAGGAGAGGCTGACCTCGCGAGGGCTGGTCGACCACGAGTACCTTGCCCGGGTCGCCGAGAAGTGCCGCGAGATCGTGGCCGACGCGGTGGAGTTCGCCGAGTCGAGCGAGTGGCCCGACCCCGGCACCGTCTCCGACGGCGTGTACGCCGCCTGAGGAGCACCATCATGGACAGCACCACGAACGGCACCCGCACCATGACCTATATCGAGGCCATCACGGACGGGTTGGCGACCGAGATGCGGCGCGATCCCGACGTCCTGGTCATGGGCGAGGACATCGGGGGCGATTTCGGGGGCGCCTTCAAGGCCACCAAGGGCTTGGAGGCCGAGTTCGGCCCCCGGAGGGTGATGAACACGCCGATGACCGAGCTGGCCTTCATCGGGGCCGCCACCGGCATGGGCCTGATGGGGCTCCGCCCCGTGATCGAGGTGCAGTTCGCCGACTTCATCTCCACGGGTTTCGACTCCATCGTCCAGTACGCCGCCACCACCCACTACCGATGGCAGGCGGCCGTCCCGTGGGTGATCCGGGCCCCGGCCGACGGGGGGATCCGCTCCGGCCCCTTCCACAGCCAGAACCCGGAGGCGTGGTTCGTCCATACCCCCGGCCTGAAGGTGGTGGCCCCGGCCACGCCGGCCGACGCCAAAGGGCTCCTGCTCGCCGCCATCCGGGACAACAACCCGGTCATCTACTTCGAGTCGAAGCCGCTCTACCGGAGCCTCCGGGGGGAGGTTCCGGAGGGGGACCGCGCAGCCCCGATCGGCCGGGCCCGGATAGCAAGGGAGGGCCACCACGTCACGGTCATCACCTACGGCGAGATGGTGCGCCAGGCCCTGCTCGCCGCCGACGGACTGGCGCCCGAGATCGCCGTCGAGGTGATCGATCTCCGCACCTTGAAACCGCTCGACCGGGACACGGTCACGGCGTCGGTGCGCAAGACCGGCCGGGCCGTGGTGGTACACGCCGCCAACCGTCTGGCGGGGGTGGGCGCCGAGATCGCGGCGGATCTCGGCCAGACCTCCTTCGAGTACCTGGATGCGCCCATCCACCGGGTGGGCGGCCTCGACGTGCCGGTGCCGTTCAGCCCTCCACTCGAAGACGCCTACCGTCCCGGCGCCGGCGACATCATGGCCGCTATCCGGGAGACCGTCGCCTACTGATCCGCACGCTCGGCGGCCGGGTACCCTGGCCGGATGGAGCGCTTCACGATCGACCTGCACGGTCCCTTGCACGGCATGGAGTACGGCGGGGAAGGGCGCCTCGTACTGCTGGTCCACGGTCTGAGCGGATCGGCGGTCAACTGGATGGAGACGGCGGTCCCGCTGACCGCCTACGGCCGGGTGGTGGCGCCGGAGCTACCCGGCTTCGGCCGCACCCCTCCGGCCGGTCGGAGCGCCTCGATGAAGGCCCAGGCAGCGCTCATGGCCGACTTCATCGAGTACCAGGGAGGCGGGCCGGCGCTGGTGATCGGGAACTCGATGGGCGCCATGATCAGCATGATCCTCGCCGGGCAGCGCCCCGACCTGGTGGAACGCCTGGTACTGATCGACACGCCGGGATCGACCGCCGACCTGGAGGGTCTCCCTCCGGCCTGGATCACCTCCATGCTCATGTATCTGGTGCCGGGCGCCAACCTCATGTACGTGAACTGGCTCCGGCGCCAGGGGACTCCCGAGCAGACCACCGACACCGCCCTCGACCTGCTGTCCGGAGAGCCGGGGCGGATGTCGCCGAGGGCCAGGCGGCTCCATGCCCGGGTCGCCGCCGAGCGGAACGCCATGCCCTGGCCGCCGCACGCCTACCTGGAGGCCTTCCGGTCAATCATGGCAAACCTCGTGCCCTTCTCGCGCTGGCGCCGGACGGCGCTGCTGGTCAGCGCCCCGACCCTCCTCATCCACGGCACGCACGACCAGGTGGTGCCGATCAGCGCCGCGGAACGGTTGGCCACCCTCCGTCCGGACTGGTCCTACCGGCCGCTGGTCGGGGTCGGCCACATAGCCATGCTGGAAGCCCCCGATCTGCTGCTGGAAGTGGTGGCGGAGTTCATGGACCGGGCGCCCGGCCGGAAGGACGGCCTAGCGTCCGTACCGTCGGGCCCGGGCCCAGGCGACGAAGCGGTCCACCGGCCAGGTGTTGGCGATCATGTCGCGGCTCACCCGGCCTCGTCGAGCCTGGAGGACACCCCAAGCCGTCTGATCCAGTTCCCCCGTGTCGTGGGCGTCGGAGGAGATGATGAACCGCACGTCCCTCCCCCGGGCCTGGAGTAACACCTCCACGGTCGCGTCGAGCCGGTCCAGGTGGGAGTTGATCTCGATGGCCGTGCCGGTCAGCTCGGCCGCCTCCAGCACCGCTCCCACCTCCAGGTCGATGGGCGGGCGGCGCCCGATCCTCCGTCCCTGGAGGTGGCCGATCACATCGACCGCCGGGTGGGCCATGGCGGAGATGACCCGCACGGTCTGCTCCTCCTGCGGGAGGTCGAAGTGGCTGTGGACCGACGCGACGCACCAGTCGTAGTCCATGAGGAAGTCGTGGTCGTAGTCCAGGGAGCCGTCCCGCCCGATATTCAGCTCCACCCCGTGGAGGATCCGTAGCTCCGGGTAACGGTCTCGAAGGCGGGCGATGTGGCGGCGCTGGGCCAGCATCTCGTCCCGCCCGACGCCGTTGATGGCCAGGTTCTCGGCATGGTCCGTGATGGCGATGTACTCCAGACCCTTGGCCACGGCCTTGTCCAGCATCGCCTCCAGAGAGTCCTGCCCATCGCCGGACATGTCGGAGTGGACGTGCAGGTCGCCGCGGAGGTCGCTCTCGGCCACCAGGTCGGGCATCCGGCCGGTGAGCGCCTCCTCTATCTCCCCCTGGTCCTCCCGGATCGGTGGCGGCACCCACTCCATTCCCAGCGCCCGGTAGATGTCCGCCTCGGTCTGCTGCGCCACCACGGCTTCCGTTCCCGACTCGTACAGGGCGTACTCGCTCAGCACCCATCCTCGCTCGATGGCCAGCCTTCGTAGCCGGATGTTGTGCTCCTTGGAACCGGTGAAGTAGAGGAGCGCCGCGCCCCACTGGTGCTCGGGCACCATGCGGACATCCACCTGGAGACCCGCATGGGTCAGCACAGAGGTCTTGGTGTCGCCCGAGCCGATGACCTCGCTGACCCATGGCCGGCGTGCCAGGCGCCGGGCCACCGAGGAGGGATCGGAGGTGGCCACCAGGAGGTCGAGGTCGGCCACCGTGTCCCGGAACCTCCGCAGGCTCCCGCAGTAGGCGGCCCGGTCCACGCCGGGCAGCCCGCTCAGATCCGCGACCAGGCGCCGGGCCTCGCGCATGGCGACGAGGATCGGGGTCCGCCGCTCCTTGCCTGCCCAACCCAGCCGGTCGATGGCCCGCCGCAGGTTCTCCTCCGTCTTCCGGCCGAAGCCCGGCAGCTCCCGTACCGCCCGGGAATCGAGCGCGACGAGAAGAGCCTCCACAGAGTCCACGCCCAGGGCGGCTCGCAGTGTGACCGCCCGCTTGGGACCGAGCCCCGGGATGCGCACCAGCTCCTGGAAGGCCGGGGGGTACTCCTTGCGAAGGGTCTCGAGCCGGCGCAGCCGGCCGCTCTCGACACACTCGCGAATCATGGATGCGGTGGACTTGCCGATCCCGGGAACCCGCATCAGGTCCGCCGCGGACAGGTCGGCGGCGGGCCGGGGCAGCCCCCTGATGGTCTTCGTAGCCGACTCGTAGGCCCGGGCCCGGAACGACTGGGCAGACCCGTCAGCGATCCGCGTGAGCGCGGCCAACTCGTCGAAGATGGCGGCTATATCGGCATTGGTCACCGGAGGGTCCTCCTCGCCAACCGACACCCCGATCCGGGAGCCTCTACGGTCGATCGTATCGGACGGGCTACCTCGACCGGAGCCTGCCGGAAGGCGGCGCGGACGGCGGGAGTAACCTTGCTGCTCCCGAACCCGTCAAAAACGCACGGGCCGGGCGCCCGGGACAACCTGAGGAACACTATGACACTGGCTAGCGCGGGGTATTCGGTAACCCTCCGATTGTACGCCCCGGCCGATGATCAGCACGCCATCGGCCGCATCACCACCGCCATCGGGAGCTCCGGCGGGGTGGTGACCGCGCTCGACTTCGTCGAGTCGGAGGCCACCCGGCTGGTGCTGGACGTGACCGCCAACACCCGCGATGACGACCATGCTGACGAGATCGCCGATGCGGTGGCCGCGGTCGAGGGGATATCGGTCCACAAGGTCTCGGACCGCACCTTCCTCTTCCATCTGGGCGGGAAGCTCGAGGTCCAGACCCGGATCCGGCTCCGCAACCGCGACCAGCTGTCGATGGCCTACACCCCGGGCGTGGCCCGGGTAAGCCGGGCGCTCGCCAAGCGGCCCGAGGATGCCCGCAACCTCACCGTCAAGGGGAACTCGGTGGCCATCGTCACGGACGGCAGCGCCGTGCTCGGACTCGGCAACATCGGGCCGGTGGCCGCCCTGCCGGTCATGGAGGGAAAGGCCGCCCTGTTCAAGCGCTTCGCCAACGTGAACGCCTGGCCGATCTGCCTCGACTCCCAGGATACCGACGAGATCGTGCGGGCGGTCGAGATGCTGGCGCCGGTCTTCGGGGGCATCAACCTCGAGGACATCGCCGCGCCGCGCTGCTTCGAGATCGAGGACCGGCTCCGCAAGTCGCTCGACATCCCGGTCTTCCACGACGACCAGCACGGCACGGCCATCGTGGTGCTGGCCGCCCTGACCAACGCTTTGATGGTGGTGAACAAGGAGATCGGGGATGTCAAGGTGGCCATGAGCGGGGCCGGCGCGGCAGGAGTGGCCGTGGCCAAGCTCCTCGAGGCGGCCGGCATCGCGGACATCGTGGCCCTCGACCGGGGCGGCATCATCAGCCCGGACCGCACGTTCAGGGACGCCTCGAAGAACTGGCTGAGGGAGAACACCAACCAGGAAGGCCGCACCGGCGGCATTCTGGAAGCGCTGGAAGGCATGGACGTGTTCGTCGGCGTGAGCGGCCCCGACCTCTTCGACGCCAGGGAGATCAAACGCATGGCCCCCGATCCCATCGTGTTCGGGCTGGCGAATCCCGACCCCGAGTTCGATCCCCAGGTGGCGCGCGACTACGCCCCGGTGGTGGCCACCGGCCGCTCCGACTATCCCAACCAGATCAACAACGTGCTGGCCTTCCCCGGGGTCTTCCGCGGGACGCTGGACGCCCGCGCCACGAAGATCACAGAGGCCATGAAGGTCGCCGCCGCCCGCGCCATCGCCTCGGTGGTGCGGCCCGAGCAGATAAACGCCAGTTACATCATCCCTTCGGTGTTCAACCCCGGCGTGGTGAAGCGGGTGGCCGAGGCCGTGGAGTCCGCCGCCACCACCTGAGGCGAGCCCCGACCCGGCCCGAGAACGCGAAAATCGCGCCACCCAACCGGGCGGCCGACCCGACCACGAACCTAAGGCTCACGACGCGCCACACCACACCACGAACCTAAGGCTCACGACGCGCCACACCACACCACGAACCTAAGGCTCAGAACGCACCACACGGTGCGGTGTGTATCAAGAACCGAGATTCCGGCGCAAACTCGCGAAAAACGGGTGCTCCGCACCGGGCCCTCCCCCACCACCACCTGTCCTGGTTCGGAGCGTGGTCGGCCATGCCCGGCCGGTTGCCGGGTTCGGCGGTTCGCTCCACGAAGCCCTTGTGTTCCCTGCGGGCCCGGCCGTTCCGATCGGTGGACGCATCGGCCGGTGTAGGTGCTTGGCGATCGGCAACGTATCGAAGGGGTGTGACAGGTTTCATCCGCTCCGTCCGATTCCCCGAACTCCACCGTTTTCCGAGAAACACGGGAACGCGCTCGGTTGCGCCACCGTGTCCTGGCGGGCATACCCGGCGGGCCGAGCCGGGCGCGAACGGAGCGGGGGTCAGCGCGGAGGGGTCCGTGTCACGACGGGGAGCGAACCGGGATGCGGAGCCGGAAGGTGGAACCCTGCCCCAGCCTGCTCTCCACCTCGATACGCCCATCGTGCAGGTCCGCCACGTGCTTGACGATCGCCAGTCCCAGGCCCGTCCCCCCGGTCGCGCGCGAACGCGCCGCGTCGACCCGGTAGAAGCGCTCGAAGATCCGCGGCAGCTCCTCCGAGGGAATACCGGTTCCGTCATCCGCGACCACCACGGTCGCCACGCCTTGGGCGGCGCCTACGGTGATACGGATCCAACCATCATCCGGGGTGTGGCGCACCGCGTTCTCCAGCAGGTTCCGGCACGCCAGCGCCAGGTAGGAGGGGCTGCCCATGACCGGGGTGGGCTCGGCGTCCCACTCGACCGAGGGGCGCGCGGTGAGGAACCGCTCCACCACCTCTCCCACCACCTCCGCCAGGTCACAGGCCTCGAACGGCAGGATGCCCGACTCCAGACGGGACAGGTCGAGGAGATCGGAGACGGTCCTCGACATCCGGACTGCGTTGTCGAGGATGCGTCCCGAGAAGCCGGCCACCACATCGTGATCCTCCTCGAGCGCCATCAGGACCGTCTCGGCCGCCGCCCTGATCGCAGCCACCGGGGTCTTGAGCTCGTGTGACGCCGCGATCACGAAATCCTGGCGCATCCGGTCGATCCGGGACCGCTCGGTTATGTCCGACAGATGGAGCAACACCAGACCCTCTCCGACCGGTCGGGCAGCAACCTCCATCACCCGGCGGGGCAGTCCCTGCGAGAACTGGGCCGACGAGGATCGGCCGGAGAGCGCTCCGTCGATGACATCCCGCACCGCGCCCGGCATGGGTGCATCCGCCTGGGTCACCCGCTCGCCGAGTACCTCGATAGCGGCCGGGTTGGCGTACACGGCCTGCCCGGACTGAACGGCCACCACGCCCACCGGCAAGGCCGAGAGAAGCGATCCGTACAGATCCCGACTCCTGGACAGCTCCAGCGCATCCGCCTCGAGTTCCTCGATCCGGGTCTCGGCGGCGCTCCGCTCCCGGCGATGAGTCCGGTACTGGAGCGCCAGGGAGACCACCCCGATCGCCAGGCCGCCCATGCCCACCCACGGCCACGGTGCAGGCGCTTGCAGCGCGGCGACGCCGGCTGCCATCAAGCTCGCCGAGGTGACCCACCGAGCCGGCGCCGGGCCGAGACGGCGGGTAGCAGCAGGGGCCGGGGAAGCCATCGCTCACGGCCCCCGGGTGGGTGGAGCGGTCGCGGAGCGGAGGGGGACGATCCGGTCGAGGGCCGCGGTCCGACCGCTACCGGCCCCACCCGGGCGGCGTCGCCTCGGGTCAGCCCTCAACGACGAACTTGTACCCCAGGCCCCGAACCGTAACGATCCATTTTGGAGAACGGGGATCATCCTCGACCTTCTCTCGCACGCGACGGATGTGCACATCGAGCGTCTTGGGGTCGCCGAAGAAGGGCACCCCCCAGATATCCTCCAGGAGGACCTGCCGATGGACCAGCCTGCCCTTGCGCAGGAGCAACGCCTCCAGGAGCTCGAACTCCTTGGGCCGGAAGTCCACCAGCTCGCCGTTGACCCGGACCTCATGGCGATCCACGTCCAGTTCCACCGGCCCACCGTCCAGCACCAGGGAGTCGGGAGGGTGGACACCCCGGGAGGCCCGGCGAAGGTTGGCGCTGATCCGGGACATCAGCTCCCGCATGGAGAAGGGCTTGGTCACGTAGTCATCGGCGCCGAGCTCGAGGCCGGCCACCACGTCGGGCTCCGAGTCCTTGGCGGTGACCACCACCACCGGCACTTCGGACGAGGCCCGGATCTGCCTCAGCACGTCGAAGCCGCCCAGTCCGGGCAACATCAGGTCCAGAACCACCAGATCGGCGGCCTTGGCCCGGAAGGTATCGAGGGCGATGCGACCGTCGTCCACCACCGTGACCTCGTAACCCTCCCCGACCAGGTTGTGGCGGAGCGACTCCGCGAGGGTCTACTCGTCCTCGACCACCAGGATCGACGTCCCGTTCATGCGGACCCGGGCGCGGGTACCCAGCCCTCCGGGAACTCGTGCTGCTCGCCGGTCAGCAGGAACGCCACCTGCTCGCCGATGTCGACCGCCCGGTCGCCCACCCTCTCCAGGGCCCTCGACACCAGCATCATGTGGACGGCCCACTCGAGCATCTCCGGATTGGACGCGCAGGCGGCCACCTCCTTCCACATGTTGCGGTTCAACCAATCCGCCGGATCGTCCAGCTCCGGGAGCCGGAGGGCGAGGTTGAGGTCCCTCTTGACCAGCGCCTCCATGGCCGTCTCCACCATCGGCACCACGATCGACCGCATCTCCCGGATATGCAGCAGGATGGTCCTGTTGGTGGGAAGGGTGGACGTGGCCTCCACGATCTTGGCTATGTTGGACGCCTGGTCGCCCATCCGCTCCAGGCTGTGCCCCGCCTGGAGGATGAGCGACATCAGCCGCAGATCCGAGGCGACCGGGGTCTGGCGGGCCATCACCTCGTGCCAGCGCCGCTCCACCTCCACGTAGAGTCGATCGATCTCGCGATCCCCCAGCACCACCTGATGGGCGAGCTCCGCATCGCCCTGCAGCAGCGCCTCCACCGCGTTGTTGATCTGAACCTCCGCCAGCTCCGACATGTCGAGCAGCAGGACTTCGAGCTGGTTGAGCTCGGAATGGAAGAGGCTGCGGAACTCGGTCATCCGAACCGGCCCGTGATGTAGTCCTCGGTCTCCTGGCGGGCCGGCCTGGTGAAGAGCGTGCCCGTGGTGCCCGACTCCACCACGTACCCGGCCCGGTCGGAGTCCATGTTGAGGAAGACCGTGTGGTCCGAAGCCCGGGCCGCCTGCTGCATGTTGTGGGTGACGATGATGATCGTGTAGTTGACCTTCAGCTCCTGGATCAGTTCCTCGATCCGTAGGGTCGCAACCGGATCGAGCGCCGAGGTCGGCTCGTCCATCAGGATGATCTCGGGCTTCACCGCGATGGCGCGGGCGATGCAGAGACGCTGCTGCTGGCCGCCTGACAGGGAGTAGCCGCTCTCGTCGAGCTTGTCCTTGACCTCGTCCCAGAGAGCGGCCTGGCGGAGGGAGTGCTCCACCAGGGCGTCCAGGTCCTGCTTCATCCCGTTGATCCGGGCGCCCCAGGCCACGTTCTGGTAGATGGTCTTGGGGAAGGGGTTGGGCTTCTGGAAGACCATCCCCACCCGCTTCCGCAACTCGACCGGATCCACCGACGCGTCGAAGATGTTCTGCCCGTGGAACCGGACCTCGCCCTCCGCCCGGGCGCCCTGAACCAGGTCGTTCATCCGGTTGAGGGTCCGCAACAGGGTGGTCTTACCGCATCCGGACGGTCCGATCAGGGCCGTGATCTGGCGGTCCCGGAACGACAGGTTGACGTCCCTGACAGCCCGGAACTCTCCGTAGTAGGCACTGAGGCCCACCGCCTCCATGGCGAAGGTCTCGAGCGCCGGCCCGGTCGTGGTCTCCATCGGAACGTTCAGGTCGACGCGCTTCTTCTCGTTCACCTCAGGCTTGCCCACGGTCGTCATTCTGTCCTCCGAGAATACTTGTTTCTAAGGATCACCGCCGCCGTGTTGAGCGTCAGGAGCAGCACCAGCAGCACCAGGATGGCTGCGGCGGCGATGTTGCGGAACTCGTCCTGAGGTCGGCTGGTCCACTGGTAGATCTGGATCGGCAGCACCGTGAACTTCGAGAACGGCCCGGCCGGATCGGTGGTTATGAAGGTCGATGCCCCCACCACGACCAGGGGTGCGGTCTCACCGAGCGCCCTGGCCACGGCCAGGATGGTGCCCGTCAGTATGCCGGGAAGGGCGTTGGGGAGAACGTGGGAGCGCACCGTCTGCCACCTGGTGGAACCCAGCGCCATGCCCGCCTGGCGCAGCGAGCCCGGTACGGCCCGGATCGCCTCCTGGGCGTTGATGATGATGATCGGCAGGATCAGCAGCCCGAGCGTGAGGCCGGCCGAGACGATGGTCCGGCCGTTGGCGGTCGCCTCGCCGCCCGTCCCCAGGAACGAGCCGCTGGTGATGGCCTCCAGGGTCCGGACGAAGATCGCCAGACCGAGCATCCCGTAGATGATCGAGGGCACGCCGGCCAGGTTGTTGATGTTGGTCTGCAGGATGGCGGTCAGACGGTTCTCGCGGGCGTACTCCTCGAGGTAGATGGCGGCGCCGACACCGATGGGGAAGGAGAAGAACAGGGTGATCAGCACCACCCAGAGCGACCCGAGCAGGGCGGTGCGGATCCCGGCGATCGCCGGCTCCGGCGACTGCGGGCTGACCACGAAGTCCCACGAGAGCCAGGATCGGAACTCCAGTTCCGCGTCGGGGTACTTCTCCGCCGCGTATACCTCGACGTCGTCACGGCTGAACACTGACGAGAAGAAGGACCAGGTTCCTACGATGGTCGGCTCCACCACCCGCTCTACCACCAGCGCCTCCACCTGGGAATGGCTCCGGGCGCGCAGGTAACACGCGGGCGGGGGGTCGTCCGTCATGCAGAGGTCGTTGAGGACGTACAGATCCTCGAAGACCATCCGGTCGCCGAAGAAGCGTTGCTCCCG
>VXRE01000013.1:0-5553 GCA_009838635.1 Acidimicrobiia bacterium
GGGACGCGCCTATGCTCCGAATGAGAGACGTGATCGCAATCGGGGCGGTGTGCGCTGTGTTGGCCGCGGCGTGCGGCGACGACGGTGAAGAGGCCGCCCCGGCCGAGACACAGCCGCCCACGACCACCGCAGCCGCATCGAGCGCTGAGGAGGCCGAGTTGGAGAGCACCGCGGTCCCCGAGCTTCCCGGTGCGGGCGTGCCGGTGACGATGGCCCGCGGCAACTGGTCCACCGGTTACATGCAGGCCGCCATTTACGCGGCGTTGCTCGGCGAACTCGGCTACGACGTCAGCGACCCGGCCGCTCTCGAGCTGGCGCCGTCCAACGCCTACGTGGCGATGGCGAACGGCGAGTTCGACTTCTGGGTCAACTCGTGGTACCCGAACCACGACCACTTCCTGGCCGGTACGATGCCGGACGGTTCGCTGGTGAGCGACCATGTGACGCCCATCGGCTGGGAGATGGGCACCGGCGGGTTACAAGGCGTCATGACCAACAAGAGCCTGGCGGACGAGCACGGGATCAGAACGCTCGACCAGATCCTCACCGATCAGGACCTGTTCGCCATCTACGACGCCGGCGACAGCACTCCCGACGACGGGGTGTTGCAGATCCTCGGCTGCCCCGAGGGTTGGGGTTGCCACGGCAACATAAACGCCTGGTTCGAGACGGCCGGATGGACCAATGTCGAACAGGTGGAGGTCGGGTCATACGAAGCCCTCATAGCCGAGGCGATAAGCCGCGACGCTGCAGGACTCCCCTACATCGTGTACACATGGGCGCCGAGTGCCTACGTGGCAGACCTCCGGGCCGGCGACAACTCCGTGTGGTTGTCGACGTCGGAGACGTCGGTCTCGCCCACCCAGGTCGAGGGACCCGCCACCCTGGGCCCCGGGCAATGCTCGGCCGACCCGTGCAACCTGGGTTGGGACACCGCCGACATCAGGGCAACCGCCAACAACGACTTCCTGGCAGCCAACCCGGCCGCCGCGCGGCTGCTCGAGTTGATCGCCATCAGCCCGGTTGACGTGGCCCTGCAGAACGTGGCGTACAGCCTCGGGGAGGACACAGAGGAAGACGTCCGCAACCATGCCGCCGACTGGATCGCCACCAACCGGGCCACCGTCGACGGATGGCTCAGCGATGCGACCGCGGCCGCCTGACCCGAAACCCGGAGGGGCGGGCGACCCCGGCCCGCATCCGGCCCGCAAGCCGGCCCGGAGCCGCCGGCGATCCCTGGACCTGACGCTGAGACCGTAGGATCTTTCGACTTCGAGGTCCGGCTCGATCCGCCGTGCTGAGGCTCCCCGGACCTCAGGTGGGTTCCGGTGCGACCGGGGTCCGAGTCTCCGCCAGGCGGGTGAGGAGTCCTGTCCGGCCACCCGGGGAATCGAACCGTTCCCATGCGTGGGCGAAGTCGGCCCGGCGCGTCGCAGCCCGACGGTCCTGGCCGGCGATCAGATGGTCCAGGGCGTTGAGCTGGCCCCGGTTGCCGCTGCGCATGGGTAGGCCTTCGGCGTAGCGGCGCAGCAGATGGCCGGCGACGCACGCGTCCTGGAACTCGCCCAGCACATCCTGGAGTTCCTTCAGCCGGGTGGTCTCCGCCTTGAGCAGCTCGCCATAGGTCGGGCGGAAGAACTCGAGGAGGTAACGCAGCCGCTTGCATCGGATCCTCAGCGCATGCAGCGCCTCGTCGCTGGACGCGGACGTGATCTCACGACCACGGCGCAGCACACCCCGGTAGCGCTTGCCGATGAGCAGTTGGGCGGCCTCACCGACCGTGATCGAACCCAGGGTCTCCATAACGCGCGCAGACGGACCCCGTTCGAGCCGCTGCGCGAAGCCCGCCTTCAAACGCCCGTACCGCCGGCTGGCCAGGCAGTCCAGCAACTGTCTTCGCTCCTCCCGCCACCGATCGGCCAGATGCTGCTGGTAGTCGTCCAGGTGCGCAGCATCCTCCGGAGGGATCTCGGACAGGAAGTGGGGGAGGTTCTCCCTGGCGACGTCGAGGTCCCGCACACCACCGAGAGCGGCCGCGAGCCACTTGAACTCGCCGCTGAACGAACGGATCGAGGCGGGCAGCACCTTCTTGAAGGCTCGAAGGGCGGAACGGAGGCGGCGCGTGGCCACCCGCATCTTGTGTACCCCTTCGGGGTCCAGACCCTCCCAGGCCCTGGGCTCCTGGGCGATCATCTCCTCGAACTGCTCGAGCAGGCGCCCATAGGCCAGGTGGATGGCCGGATCGGCCGGGGCGGGCGCCCGTACTCGCAACATCTCCACGAACGGCGTGCTCGCCGGCAACACCCTTTGAGAAGCCCGCGGAGGCGACAGGCCCACGGTCTGCAACCCTCGTTCGAACTTGCTGAGCCGGGCCGCCAGAAGACCGAATCGCTGCTGTGTCTCTGCGGCCAGCTGCCGCAGCGACTCCTCCTCACCCTCCTTCAGCTCCATCTCCAACTCCACGAACGCCATGCGCCCCGGCGCCAGCTTCTTGACGGGGCAAGCGGCGGTGATCATCGTCTGATCGATCCCCACCTCCACCAGCGCGCCACAGGGCAGCCGGATATCGAAGAGACGACGGTGCGTCTCCACGCGGAAGAGCTTCCGCAGATCCCCCGACCGGAGCCCCCCGGACCGGTCAGCGACATGCTCGGCAACCGGAGGGTGACTCCCGTCCTGCGGAAACGCCGGGATCCGGCGCACGATCTCCTGGCGCCTCTGCACGATCCCGTCCCCCAACCTGAAGGACTTCAGCATCATGCTCTTGTCACCCGAGCAGTCCCGCCACCGATAAGCCCACCCCGCCCTGAAGAGATGCCAGCCAGGAGTATCCCAATACTCATCCACGACATCCACGACCGAGGCCGACCGCACCTCATACAAGTCGAGAGAACCAACCAGATCGTCAACCTGCCCGGCGTCCTCGATCAGATACTTAGCTTCGGTCTCCGGACGAGCCGCCTCAAGCCGAGAGGACGGGCCCTCCCCAGGCGTGTCTTCTCCCAGCGACTCCGGGACCGATCCCAGCGGTGAGACCATGGTGCGGTCTCCTGTTCCGACACACACACCGAGTCTAAGGCGGCAGAGAGGCACCAAAACCTGTCAAAAGCCCTCGTCTGCAAACTGACCTTGCGGGGTCCGGCCAGGCTGGTTACTTTGACCGGGTAGGCCATTGAAAGGGGCTTCGGGACGGTGTCAGACAAACGGGAAGCAATAGCACATGTCAATTCCTACCTTGGTAACAACCTACTAGACGAGGAAAACACTCACTTTTCTAATGTAAACAAGACGGTACCAGTCTGGTGGCTGGATATACCGGTAAGAAAGATAGGCAAGCAACTTCACTTTCTCCTTCGACGTGAGGACGGTGGCCTGATATGGCTGAGGTGCCCGCCAGGTACTCTCGATAGCAATGCCTTCAGGCGTCGATTAGACACGGATAAAGTCAGTCTTGAGCTAGAAACAGGTACACATTTTCTTAGAGATCGTCACTCAGGGTATAACTTCTCCCGAAATGTTGAACGGGAGTTCCGAATATCTAACTTCAATCAACATTCCTATGGTGTGGACCGACGCGCCGCTGGCAGTCGCCCACAGGCGACCGGCCATCACTTCGACACCGACCAAGGCTGAACTAGGCGAAAGAGCCCGAATGACAGCCAGCTTGGTGAAGCATTAGGGCGACGGAGCCGCCCAGTCTTGTCATAGACACCCGCTACCTTGGCCGGCAGGAGACACGAGGACTCACAGCATGGCGACGATCGAAGAGAAAGCCCTTGAGCTGCTCCGCCGACTTACCGGTGAGGCCGGTGCCGAGTTCCGGCCTCACCAGTTGGAGGCGATCCAGGCGCTGGTGCGAACCCGCAAGAGGGTGCTTCTGGTACAGCGGACCGGGTGGGGGAAGAGCGCGGTGTACTTCATCGCTACTCGACTGCTTCGAGATCAGGGGGCTGGGCCGACGCTGCTGGTCTCTCCGTTGCTTGCGCTGATGCGTAACCAGATTGAGGCCGCGGAACGTATGGGCGTACGCGCCGTCACCATCAACAGCGCCAACCGAGACGAATGGGAGGAGGTAGAAGATGGCATCGCAGCGGGGCGGATCGACCTGCTGCTGATCTCCCCGGAACGGCTCGCCAACCAGCAGTTCCGTACAGAGGTGTTGCCTGTGGTCGGTCGACAAAGTGGCCTACTGGTGGTGGACGAGGCTCACTGCATCTCCGACTGGGGGCACGACTTCCGACCCGACTACCGCCGTATCGTCAGAATCTTGGACTTGCTGCCCCGAGGAGTACCGGTGCTCTGTTGCACCGCCACGGCCAATGACCGGGTTGTCGAGGACATAAGGGACCAACTCGGCTCCGGGCTGGTGCCGCTTCGAGGTCCGCTGGGCCGCGAAGGCCTGCGGCTCCACGTGCTCTCGATGCCTTCACAGCGAGATCGTATGGCATGGCTCGCCCAGGTGATCCCTCGTCTCGATGGCACCGGTGTCATCTATTGCCTGACCGTTCCCGACACCATCAACCTGGCGTCATGGCTTCAATCGAGAGGCATTGACGCGGTCGCGTACAGCGGCAGCACCGACCAGGACGTAAGGCTCGAGATCGAGCAGGATCTCCTATCCAACTCTCGCAAGGTCGTCGTGGCCACGTCGGCGCTCGGGATGGGGTTCGACAAACCGGACCTTGCGTTCGTCATTCACTACCAGGCGCCCGGATCGCCGATCGCCTACTACCAGCAGGTCGGGAGGGCCGGTCGGAAACTGGCTTCGTCATGGGGGATTCTCTTGAGTGGGTCCGAGGACCGCGAGATCCAGAACCATTTCATCGAAACGGCCTTCCCGCCGGCTGATCTCACTGCCAAGGTGGTTTCCCTCCTCGAGGATCGCGCGGAGCCGATGTCGTCTGTCGAGTTGCTCCGTGCAGTCAACTTACAGAAGCGCCGGATGGATCAGCTGATCAAGACCCTGGAAGTCGAGGGGGCCATCGAGCGGGAGGGATCTCGGTGGCTTCGCACGTTGGGTAAATGGTCGTTTGATCGTGAGCGGGTTGAGGCGGTCACCGAACAGCGTAGGGTCGAGCAGCGACAGATGCAGGACTACTTATCCGCCGATCGATGCCGCATGAACCTGCTGAGGCAGTATCTCGATGACGACCCGGGCGGAGCGTGCGGGTTATGTGACGTGTGCAGCGGACGGTCCTTACCGGTGGATCCTGATCCGCGTGCGGTACGGCGGGCGGCCGGACATCTCCGCGCCGTGGAGCACCCGATCCAGCCGCGCAAGATGATTCCGGGTTCAGGAAGGATCGATCCCAAGCGAACCCTGGAAACCGGTCGTTGCCTATCGGTGTGGGGTGACGGAGGCTGGTCCGGGCTGGTCCGTCGTGGCAAGCAAGTAGACGAACGCTTCGATGATCGCCTTGTCCGGGCGTCGGCGAGGTTGATCCGCCGCAGTTGGCGCCCGGACGGCCCTATCGAGTGGGTAACATTCTTCACATACTTCAAGAATCCTGTTCTAGTTTGCGATCTGGATGTAGGTTTGGCCGACTATCTGGA
>VXRE01000013.1:5563-30215 GCA_009838635.1 Acidimicrobiia bacterium
TTATTGCTAGCCCCTGGCGGGCGGGGGGGTTGTTTGAGGGCCGGGGTTGGGGGCCGTTACGGCCATATCGAGTGGGTCACCTTCGTCCCTTCGATCCGCAAGCCTGGTCTAGTTGCCGATCTGGCGGTCCGGTTGGCCGACTCGCTGGAGCTGCCGTGCCAGGACGTGGTAGCGAAGGTGCGGGAGACCGCGCCCCAGAAGACCATGCAGAACAACGAGCAGCAGTACCGCAATGTCCGTGGTGCTTTCGAGGTCCGCCGACCGGTCCCGGCGGGGCCTGTGTTGCTGGTGGATGACATCGTTGACTCGTGTTGGACGATGACGGCGATTGGATGGTTGCTCCGGGACGCAGGGTCCGGGCCGGTGTATCCTTTTGCTCTGGCCAATACGGCAGGGAGGTCGGCGCGATGAAGACCGATGACGCGCAGGCCACCATTCTCCTCGTGAGCCGGATAGCGAGCGATGGAACGAGTCCACTCACGGCTTTGCAGTTCTGGAAGCTGGTCACCGACGTTGGTCACCCGGGTGCTCTGCTCGGGATGACCGCGGACGATCTGATGAGCGCCGGGTTGGCTGCTGACATGGCAGGCCGGGTGGTCGGCCTGCTGGCGAGAGCTACCGCAATGGCCTTCGCGTTGGAGCGGCTCGACCAGTCCGGGATCGCCACGCTCACACCGTTCGACGATGGCTATCCACAGCGGCTCCGGACAAGCCTCGGGCCGAAGGCGCCGGCGGTCCTCCATGCCGCCGGAGCATTGGAACTCCTCAACGAAGGAGGTGTCGGAGTCGTGGGGAGCCGCAACGTGAGCGACAAGGGCGCCCAAGTCGCCGCGGCTCTCGGCAGGCAGGCCGTTTCAATCAATGTCTCGCTAATCTCAGGTGCAGCGCGCGGCGTGGATCAGCTGGCTATGAACGCGGCCTTCGAAGCCGGAGGAGACGTGATCGGCGTCCCGGCCCACTCGCTCTCCCGTACCCTGAGAGCCTCCAGCGTGCGCCGCGCCATTCACGACGGCCGGACAGTCCTTTGTACGCCTTACGCACCGAATGCTCCGTTCTCGGTGGGCCAGGCGATGGGCCGGAACAAGCTCATCTACGCTCTCTCGGACGTGACTGTGGCGGTAGCAGCCGACAAGGGTTCGGGCGGTACGTGGTCGGGCGCGACGGAGGCGATGAAGGGCCGGTACTGCCGAGTAGCTGTCTGGCGAGGTCCCGGCGAGGGCCCGGGAAACGAGGCCCTCGATGGCATGGGCGCGATTCCCATCTCCGACACATCCGAACTCCAGAACATCCTCGATAGCCATCCATCTGAGGACGAGAAGAGCCCGCTCCCCGAACAGGTCTCTCTCTTCTGATCGACGCAGTCTTCCACCCGAACGCGAATCGTCCGAGTCGGCTATCTTGAAGAGTGCACAAGGTGTGAACCATCCGAGTAGCCAGTGGCGGATGGAACTTCACTAACAGCTGGCAGTCCGATGTCTTGATGTTCAATGAGTAACGATGTGGTAGGCGACCACCTTCTTAGGTGGGCTGAGGACCTGGTTGATCTTTCTCGGCGGAATCGGTTGCTGTACTTCAGGCATTACAAGTCGGGGTCATTGCGTTTCGCGCAAGACCCCAGTCACGTGGAAGCCAAGCTGGGGCGTGGGTGGTACTTCTTCCTGCCGCCGAATCCGCCGGATGATCCTGACCAACCATTCGATCAGGGTGAACCCAAAGACAACGAGTTGGTGGTTGACATGAGTCCTCCCCGGTATGGGCCGATGATTGAGCGGAGCCTCAAAAACATCATGAAAAAGGGCGACGCAATGTTTCTTGACGCTGGTTTATGGATCGTTTACATGGGTCTCGGGATGCTGCGGTGGAGAGATGATGACGATACCGTTGTGTCCAGTCCAATGCTGTTGGTTCCTGTCGAAATACTGCTTGACGGCCGGAATCGTCGGTGGAGGCTCAGGAGATCCGAGGATGGTGAGGCGGTACTGAACCCTGCCATGGCAGTCAAATTCGAGCGGGACTTCGGGATCGAACTACCCACGCTCGACCAGCTCGACGTTCCCGACTTCAACCACGTCGTTGAGGTGGTTCGCAAGAAAGTAGCTGGCCTGCGAGCAACGGTTGAAGAGGAGACTGTCCTGACCACGTTCTTCTTCCATAAGGAAGTGATCTACCGCGACCTCCTACGAAACAGAGACACGATAGGCGGGCACCCGTTAGTGCGACTGCTGGCAAAGGGCCCCGACAGCGAGGAAGCTCGCGACCTTCACTTCACAGCGGTGTCTGCCGAGCAACTTGACAAGGCGCATCCACCGGAGGACATGGCTTGCATCCTCGACGCTGACGGAACCCAGCGGAGGTGTCTAGTTGCCGCCCGTCACGGGCAGAGCTTCGTGATGGATGGTCCGCCGGGTACCGGCAAGTCCCAGACCATCGCCAACATGATCGCCCAGTTCCTGGTAGACGGGAAGACCATCCTGTTCGTGTCGGAAAAGGCTGCTGCCCTGGAGGTGGTTCACAACAGGCTGCGCGAACGCGAGCTTCACCGCTTCGCGCTGGCCTTGCATTCACGGACTTCTAGCAGAAAGGAGGTAGCCCAGGAGTTAGGTAGAGCCCTGTTGGAACGTGTCCAAGCGGATATTCAGCTTGACCCGATTGGCCGTGATCGGCTGGTGCGGAGTCGGAAGCAGCTATCGGAGTATGCCACGGCGATAAACGTGGCGCGGGCGCCGTTGGGCTGGTCGTTGCATCGCGCGATTGGGCGCGTGTCACAAATCAGAGGCTCAGATGACATCCCGGTGCCGTCGGTGGACACCCGCGGTTTGAGCGAACGGTCCTTCTCCGATCTTCGTACATGCGCCGAAGAGATGAGCCGGTCGTGGGGTCCGGTAAGCCGTGACGACTTCTTATGGCGCGATATGAAAGACCCAACCAGCGGCGCTGCTCGTCAAGCCCACCTTCGCATTCTCGTGACAGATTGCCGGAACCGGCACAGCAGGCTGGAAGCTCTGGCAGTTGATGTGTGCGACAGGCTAGCTCTACCTCTTGTCGATAATCCAGAGGCTGCTGCTCGTCTGGTCGCCCTCCTTGAACTGGTCAAGAGGCGCCATCCAATTGATCCAACATGGCTGGTTGCTGACGGAGCCGAGTTTCAGCGGATCGTTACTGGATCTGAGAGGCTATCTCGCCTTCTAAAGCGGCGACGCGACCTCGAGCAGCGGCTCAGTCGAACAGCAGAGAACTGGCGGTCACATCCAGAATCGCTGGCGCGCTCGTTGAGCGAGCGTCTAGATGCGATCCAAAGTGCCATGACGACCCTCCCGCCGAAGGTCGCTGATCGGGCTCGTTCTCTGGACGTGATGACTCAAATGCTTGACCAGGCTCGACAAGCCGAAGAGACAGTTGCGGGGTTGGCCGACGCAGGTGACTATCTGGTGCGAGCATTCGGGGTCACAGATGATCCGACCCTGGGTCTCGTCTCTCGTCTAAGCGAGATCAGCCGGCTGATCGGATCGACAGCACCACCGGAGGCCACCTGGCTCCATCCGAGTGCCGCAAGGCGGCTTACCGAAGCTATCCGGCTTCTTGGGGAGAGCCTGATGGGCTACAGAACCAGCCGAGAGCGGCTTGTCGACGTATTCACCGACGATGTTCTGGATCTGGACCTGCGTGCTCTGCGAGTGCGGTTTCATGAGGTTCATACGGGTCTCCGCAAGCTACGCGGCACCTACCGAGATGACAAGAAACTCCTAGCCAGCGTTACGGTAGCCGGCCGGTTCACCAAGGACACACTGGTCCACCTCGGTGATGCCATCGCATGGCAGGAGCAAGCCACCCTCCTGAAGAAGGCGGAGGAGCAATACGCCGAGTTGGTTGGTCCCCGCTATTGGCCTGATCGTCACAGTGCAGATATGGACAGGATCGAACAGGCAGCTGAGGTTGCTGCGAAGGCGAGAAACCTCGCTCAAGGGGACGTCACGCCGTCTCATCTCACAAAGTGGATATCCTGGGAAGCAGAAGACGATTCCCGCCTTCCAGGACTCGGTTTAGAGGCTCTTGAAAGGCTTGAGACCCTCCACGAGTTCGCTGATGGTCTGGGGATTGGGACTCGTCTTACGGAGCTTTCCTCCTCCGATGTCGCCCAAAGCCTGGCCTCTATCCGTCGTGTCATCGAGACGGCCGTAGCTCTACTACGAGAGGTCGATTCGATCACCGACCAGCCAGCCACTTTGAGGTCGGCCAGGGGTATTCTCCGCTGTTGGCTCGAGTATCACAGCGTCAACCGGGAAGTAGGCGAAGCGGCAAAGCAGGTGACCCCTCCACTCGGTGAGGTCATAGACGGCCTTGACTTCGAACGGATCGAGGCGGCGACAGCGTGGGCCAAAGAACTACGCACCCATCTGGGGAGACCTATCCCGCACCGAGCAGCCGAGTCCCTCCTAACCGCGGCAATCACCTCGGGCGACCTCCTCGACCACTCCGGCAACTTCGACAAGGCCGTGAGAGATCTGACCGGGGTGTTCAACCACGGCCACGGTGACGCCCTGAATGGAGAACTCTGCTCTCTTTCATTCGAGAGCGGACGCGAGTTACTCGACCACCTCTACGATACGGTAAACGACGTAGTGGAATGGGAATCCTTCAGCCGGAACCGCCGGATGCTCGAAGAGGCAGGATGGAAGCCTGTTGTGGAGGAGTGTATCAAGCGGCGGGTTCCTAACCATGAGGTCGCCGCGTTGATTGAGCGATCAATCCTACAAAGATGGATTGACCAACAATTGGACGATGACGAAGCCTCATCGAACCCGTCACTACAGCCACGCCGGGCACGGGACCGTGATGCTCTACAGGAAGAATTCCGACAACTAGATAGGGACCTCGTCGAGCGCACCGCTGCACAGGTGATCAACAGATGCGGTGGACGGATTCCACGGTCGGCACTCGGTCAAGAAGGGATCATCCTCCAACAGGCTCAACTGAAGAAGCGACACAAGCCAGTTCGGTGGCTGCTGAGCCAAGCGGGCGAAGCCGCGCAACGGATTAAGCCCTGCTTCATGATGAGCCCTCTCTCCATCTCACAGTTCCTCCCGCCCCTCTTGCATTTCGACGTTGTGATCTTTGACGAAGCGTCACAAGTACGAGAGGCGGATGCTATCTGTTCCATCGCGAGAGGCAAGCAGTTGATCGTTGTCGGCGACCAGAAACAGCTCCCTCCCACGAACTTCTTCCAACAGGTCACCGATATTGACGAGGACGACGCCCTAGGCATTCTCGACTTCGAGTCGATACTCGATAGATGCAAAGGGCAAGGATTGAGATCCCTTCCGCTTCTTTGGCATTACCGAAGCCGCCACGAGTCCTTGATCACCTACTCCAACCGCTCGTTCTACGACGGTCGGCTCCACACCTTTCCTGGAGCGGTCGCGGACAGCCCGGACCTTGGAGTGGAACTGATCCGAGTGGATGGGGTCTATGAACGTGGCGGCATGAGGCAGAACAGGATTGAGGCCGAGGCCGTGGTGGACAGAGTTCTCCACCACCGGCGCCGACATCCTCAGCTAACCATTGGAGTCGTAACACTTTCCAGCGCTCAACAATCGGCGATTGAGTTCGCAGTGGAGCGACGAGCTCAACGTGAAGCGGAGCTACGTGACCTTGGTGCGCACGACCGGCTCGGCGGGTTCTTCGTCAAGAATCTCGAAAACGTCCAGGGAGACGAACGTGATCTGATAATTCTGTCCATCGGCTATGGACCGGATGAGAACGGCAAGCTCACGATGAACTTCGGACCCATGAACAACGAAGGCGGCGAGCGAAGGCTCAATGTCGCTGTCACCAGGGCACGACACCGCGTTGAGGTCATCTGTTCCTTCGCACCACGCAGGATCCGTACCAAGAATCCCACGATCAAGCACCTCGCCCGCTACCTCGACTACGCAGAGCGAGGCATTTCAGCACTCGCGCTTGATCTCGAAGACGCACAGGGCGACGCGGAGAGTCCATTCGAAGAAGAAGTGCTCCGCTCGCTACGTGCGATGGGTTATGACGTCACTCCTCAGGTCGGTGTGGCGGGCTACCGGATCGACATCGGCGTGAGGCATCCAAGCGAACCGGGGAGATTCGTACTCGGTGTCGAATGCGACGGAGCCGCCTACCACTCGTCAAAAGACGCACGCTCCCGCGATCGGCTTCGCCAACAAGTACTGGAGGGCCTGGGATGGAGGATCCATCGGATCTGGAGTACCGCCTGGTATGCCTATCGCCAAGGCGAGGAACGACGTCTCAGAGACGCGATTGAACATGCTCTCCACGCCGACGGGCGGACAGAGCTTCCGCAGGCCACCGAGGCCCCATCCGAAGTCGCCTTCGAAGTTGACAGCAGAGACTTCGACGCCCTACCTAACTGGGTTCATAACTACACGGAACCAGAACTCGCACGAGTGAGACCCGGCTCGGAGTTCGAAACGAGCACATACTTCATCTCGACCCAAATCGAGCAGATTGTCGAAACGTCAGGTCCTATACACGAGGATCGGGTACTTGAGATCATTAAGCAATCCTGGACCATCAGGAGAGCAGGCAAGCGGATCCGTGGGACATTTGACCAAGCCGTCCGACTCCTAGTCAACCGACGAAGGCTAAGTGTCAGCGGTCGATTCCTCTCCCTACCCGGCTATGAGCCGTCAGTCAGAATCCCGATGCCGGCCACCGGACAAGAAACATCCGACGGGCCTACCATCCGACGACCAGTCGAGCACATTCCGCCCGCCGAGTTATACCTAGCAATACTCAACCTGCTCAGAGACGCAGGAGGCACCGCGCGCCGGACCATGCTGGTCAGGAGACTCGCAGGGTTGCATGGATGGCACCACTTGGGCAGCAAGATAAGGCGGGCTCTAGACCGTGCGATCGACCAACTGATTGACACGGGCGGTGTCATCGAAGAGCCGGTTGGCTGGCTCCGTCGCCAGCCCTGACCGAACGGCGCTCGCGCTTACCCGTTGAAGAGTTCGAGTTCAAAACCCCCCGTCCTGGTCACCGAATACGGCTACCGCCAGAACTCCTCCAGCTTCGGCAGATGGCACGGAGGCAACGGCACCATCCGCGAGTGCCAGATGACCCGTGGGCTGCGTTCAGGAAGTCGATGATGAGCCAAGCGGGATGAGGGAAGGCGAGCCGCAGGCTCCTCGGTGGCTGTATTCCAGGGGTTCATGCGCTGAGACACGATGACACTCGCACTCAGGTCCCGCATACCGCCGCGATGATGCCAGTATTGCCAGCCATGTCAGGAGATTGCCACAACCCCCGCCAACGGAGCGGGGGGTCTTGGGAACTACCCAGATCCTCCGATTACCTGCGATCCTCACCATCTGCCGGTCCGCGTCGATAGGCATCGGATGGGCGCGGACATAGCGAGCCGGGTGGTCGGCTTACTGGCTAGGGCCACGGTGATGGCCTTCGAGTTGGAACGACGCGACCGGTCCGGGATCGCGATACTCACACTGGTCGACCACGGATATCTGCAGCGGCCTCAGACGAACCTTGGGCACAAGGCTCCGGCAAACCTTCCGTGCCGAGCGGGGCTGGCCTGCGTGGCGAAGGCGGTCTCGGAGTCGTGGGAAGCCGCAAACCTGAGCGATCAGGCGCCGGAGTTGCCACCGATTCGTTCGCTTCCCGCCGCACTCCGACCTCTCTGCCGAGGCCATCGAGGAGATCGGGCAGATCTGTCTCTTGGCAATGTGACCACGTCCGAAGCTCAATCGTTTGGATTCTCAATCGTTTGGATTGTGGGTGTCTGGTGCGCGCACCGTCGCACATTCGAATACAGTTCGCGCCGAAAACGCTGGTCAGCTGTTGCGCGTTTTATCGGTCGACCAAGAGCAGGCCTATGCGACGCCGCACAACCGGCGCGGCTGCTGCTGCGGCAGCTCGCCTGCAACAGACGGCGAGCTGGCATCTAGGAGCGGCCCGCCAGGGGCAAGGAGCCCGGACACTAACTCACCTCGAAGAGACCGCGAGGCAGAAATTGAATAGGCGGTGTACATCAGACACCGTCTGGTCTTTACAACCAGTCGGTACCATTTAACAATTACTACTCCATTACAATGATTCCCAGTCTCGCCTTCGGGAGAATGAGCCACAAGAAGGATTCTCTGGGGAACGCGAAACCTAGCGGGAGCGTAACCGGTACCCGGACAGGTACGAACAGTGACCGATGATGAGGCGGTTTAGGAGTTGTCTAATTTACACAGCTCTCATTTAAACCTTTTCTTAATTTGGTTGCTAGTACACGGCAACCTGGCGGCCGAGTAACTTGCGCCCGCGGCCCTCCTTTGTTACAATGAACCTTGTAAGTCCGCAGTTGTAAGGAGAGAGAGGGTGACCGAACGCTGGATCATGGTTGATGCTGACGTGTTTGCCGCCTTACAGAGGAGAGCTGAGCCGCTGGTGGACGATGCGAATTCGGTCCTGCGGCGGGTTCTTCGACTTCCTGCTGACGAGTCCGAAGCCCTTCAGAGGCACTCGGTCCGGCCATCGGAGGGCAGACGGCCGATGGAGAAGAGGAGCGCAGCGGCATCACCGAGAAGTCTCACAGCCTCATCCAAGGCCCGACAGGCCTCCAGCGTCAAGCCTAGAGGGGACACTACACGGGCACAAAGAGGATCCCTCTTGCCGGAGGCGGAGTATGTACGGCCCTTGCTTGAGGCGCTGTTTGAGCTAGACGGTTCGGCCCCAACATCCGAGGTTGTCCGCCGTGTCGGTCGTAAGTTGGACACCAAGCTGACGGAGGCAGATCGACAACTCATCAAGTCCGGTGATGTCCGCTGGAAGAATCGCTTGCAATTCGTGCGCCTCGGGCTCATCAAACAGGGGCTCATGATGAAGAACTCACCGCGTGGGATTTGGGAGATATCCGAATCCGGTAAGCAGTATCTAAATGAATACAAGGAGATGAACAAATGAGCAACGAAGACCTTTGTCGTGCTCTGATGGTGGCCGACTCTGAAGCTACCGTCGTCTCTATTCTAAAGAGTGCTGGGTATTGGGATGATCCACTGTCTTGGAGATACCTTGGCGACAATGAGAACAACTTTGGATCGATCGGAAATCAACAGAGTAGAGCTATCTCCGCGTTGATAGAAAAGCTCGTCAACGGCGTAGATGCTCGTCTAATTAATGAGTGCCTCAAAAGTGGGATCGATCCTGAATCTTCAGCAGCGCCACGCAACATGCGAGAAGCTGTCGCTATGTTCTTCGACGGTTGGGAAGGTCATCCGAAGTCTCTATCCGCGGAGGCTGGGCTCGTAAGACACTGGGAAGGAGATAAGCTCCGGGCCCACGCGGATCTCCTGACACTTACTGCAACCGGATATAGGCCACGGCAAGGGTCGGGACGTCCATCCCTCTCCATAGCCGATGCAGGTGAAGGCCAAACTCCGGCCGCGTTTCCCGATACGTTTCTTTCACTTCAGAAGAGCAATAAGCTGCGAATACCCTTCGTACAGGGCAAGTTCAATATGGGAGCTACCGGTGCTCTTCAGTTCTGTAGTCCAGAGCATCGGCTGCAGTTGATCATATCCCGTCGTAATCCCGATCTCCTGGTGGCGCGAGACGTGACCGATCTGGAGTGGGGATTCACAATAGTCAGACGCGAGGCTCCGTCTGCTGGGAGTAGAAGTTCTGTCTTCACGTATCTCGCGCCTCGTGACATACGTGAGGGCAGAGATGGTCAGGTTCTTTCGTTTCCTAGTGACACTTGGCCTCTGTTTCCGGTCGTGGACCAAAGTGGCCGAGACGCGTATAGACGCGAGGCTACGCATGGCAGTCTAGTCAAACTATACGAATACAGTTGGGAAGGGACTCACTCTAACATCGTTCTGTCGGGCGGGGGCCTACGCTCAAGAGTCGACTTCGGAATGCCCGAGTTAGCCTTACCGATGAGGCTATACGAGTGCAGACCCGGGTTCAGAGGACATACCGGTAGCTTCTCTACGAATGTACTAGGCGTCGTATCTCGGCTAGATCGTGACCGCATGAACAAGTTGGAGGAGGGCACACCCATTCCCCACATTCTTAGGATTGATGGACGAGAGATACGGCTTCGTACTTACGTCCTGAAGAGTAGCGCTAGCGAATACCGGTCCGGTAGTGATGCGATTGTCTTCACTATCAATGGACAAACCCATGCCGCGCAGCACATGCGCTTCTTCCGCCGGGCTAGCGTGGGTCTCAGCCAACTCGCGGACTCGATGATTCTCGTCGTCGATTGCACCCACATCGATGGTTACCTTCGAGAAGATCTCTTCATGAACAGCCGAGACCGTGTCCGCAACATACCTCTTGCCCGCCGTATCGAAAAGAAGATTGAACAGTTCTTACGTACAGACAAGCGCCTACGCGAGCTGAAGAACCGGCGTCGGCTTGAGGAGATAGAAAAGAAGCTGGACGAAGCGCGGCCCCTCGCCAATGCCCTTTCCGACCTTGTACGGCAGACTCCGAGCCTTTCGCGTATTCTGAGGGGAGGCCATGTCATTCCATCTCCATTTCCGGTTGGTGGGGGACACCAGGGTAAGGCAGCAGGGCGCTTCAAGGGTAAGCGGTATCCAACCTACTTTCGATTCCGTCGGAAGAAGGATGGTGAGATCATCGAGAGAGACTCCCGTCTCGGATCTATCACACGTCTCCGATTAGAGACGGATGCAGAGGACAGCTACTTCGATCGTGATGTTGACCAAGGGATCTACGAGGTTGAGACCCGCAGCCAGGATGACGAAGCCTGGGTTCCGCTACTAGATCTCTCCTTGAACGGTCCGGTCGATGGTATCGCCAATCTGTCTTTCGAACTCCCGGACGATGTGGTAGTGGGTGACTACATCGGTGTGCGGATCAGGATTGCCGATCCATCGCGGGTTGACGAGTTCGTACTCAGGGCTACGCTCCGAGTAGTACCACCAGCCCAAGGTAACGGTGGGGGTGGTAAACCGACGAGGGACCGTAATAGGAACCATGGTAAGGGTAAGGGCGATCGCGATAGCCGGGTGGCGCTTCCAAATATAATACCGGTGCCAAGAAAGGACTGGGAAAAACACGACTTTGATGAACTATCGGCCCTTAAGGTCGTGGGCCAAGGGAATGATAGCAACGGCGAGCAACAGTTTGACTATTACGTCAACATTGACAACAAATATCTGTTGACTGCTCAAAAGAATCCCGGAAGAGTGGTAGAGACATTGCGGGCTCAGTTCACTTACTCTCTAGTACTATTCTCCATGGCACTGCTCGTGAAAGAGCGCTCGAAGTACGTAGACCAAAATGGTACACCGTTTAATGACGAGGATATGGAGGCAGTAGTAGGCGAAGTATCACGGCGGCTTGCCCCGTTCATTCTACCGACGCTAGAGGCTCTTGGGACGATCGCCGAATAGATGGAGTCGTGAACATTAACGCTTCCGGTGAACCAAAACGACCTCACGTGACAGCTGAGACTCGGATTGGCTATTGGAACCGTTCATAACCCACCACCGACGCCCGGGGACTACACGCCATAGCCGCCCATCATCGGCTGTAGCAAGAATTGGTGGCTTGAGTTCTTCGAGTCCTAAGTCATGCATCAATGCTAGATAGTCCGACATGTCTGAACCACCGTCTTTGAATCCTACAATCTGTATTAGCCAGGTCCCTGCCGACATGATCGATACTATGGCTTCATAGGCGGCACGTAGCTTGATAAAATACAGACGTAGGGAGTCTCTGTTTCGTGCTGACATGGTGTAGTGGCTCATACCGTGGCCGTCGATTTGATCAATGATCCAATAAGGTGCCGGTGTTTCTCGCCGGCCTCTGACCTTCCAACGATGATAATTAACATATACGCCAGGATAAGGAGGAGAGGTGAGGATGAGCTGTGGCGGCTTCGCTGACTTAACTGTCGGATGGTCTATGGAGGCTGGCAGGCCTCTGTCAATGACAATAGGTTGTTCCGCTCGGCCCCACTCAGCGAGGACTCGCTCACGATGGTCGGAAGCGACGTCAGCCATGCTGACAATATCCCTGGCGAGCTGGGCTCTAAACTCGGCGACCCGGGGGATGGACCGCCGCATATCTAATGCCCACTGACCTGTCCTCAAGAGCGCACATCGACCTAGGAGCCTAGCCCCGTCAGATTCCAGGTTAGAGACCATCCTCAATCCATTAAGGAGCAGGTTACGAATACGCCATGAGTATTTGTCAGAGATATTGAACCAATAGCCAGACTCGTTCCAGTGGCTCTCGAGTGCACGTCCAGCGCGCAACGGTAAGTTGTGAACTTCGTTAGCGAATCGCCGAAGCGTATCGAGCGCTCCCTCATCATAGAGAGTTGTCTTTGCGCGCGTAACAAATGTAGCGAGCGCATTGATATCGGAGGCGATACCATGCCGACCGAGGTTTTGGGCTTCAACAACGGTTGTTCCACCACCAGCGAAGGGATCAAGTACAAGGTCCCGCGGATTGGTGAAGGCCTCGATCGCTGACCGTGCCAATCGTGGGGAAAACCGAGCCGGATAGCGGTAGAATTCGTGGACTGAGGCGGTGCGGCGTCCTCCGAGCGAGATGTAACTGGAGTCAAGGGCAGCCTGACGAAGGTCGGAAAGCAGCGCCTGAGCAGGCACTGGTTGAGAGTCAGTCCGCACGGCCGGTGGTGTCCTTAGCGATAGGAGTGGTGATTCGTGGCCGGATTGCGAAGACAAGCCTGCCTTGTGCAGCTGCCCACTGCTCGATATCCTTGCGAAGCCAGATTCGCCCTGCCGCTAGGGTTGCGGACGGCTTGGGGAAGTTGTTGCGGTGATTTCTAGCTAGGGCATGAATGCGCTGACGTGAGACGCCTAGCATTTGCGCGACTTCAGACACGCCGACAATGTCAAGTTCCGCCATGAAGGTGCACTATAGGTATTGTCGATCGTCATCCAGGTGATTATTGTTGTCGAACGACAACCCCCTCCCCGGGGGGCCCAGGCCCAGCCGGCGCAGCCAATCGACTGACTCAGATCCCGGACTAAGAGGGCGTGGGTGTGAGGCAAGTGCACCAGTCGTTGACGCGTGCCAAACGCATTTCGTTCGACAATGCGGACAAGTCACGGTGGGGAACCGTGACGAGTGGGTAGCGTGGTCCCGATGCGTGTAGCAGCCGGCCATGATCTGATTCGGGTTTCGGGGGCTCGGGAGAACAACCTCAGGGATGTGAGTGTCGAGATCCCCAAGCGGCGGTTGACGGTGTTCACGGGGGTGTCGGGGTCGGGGAAGAGTTCTCTGGTTGTCAACACGATCGCCGCGGAGTCGCAGCGGTTGATCAACGAGACCTACAGCGCCTTCGTGCAGGGGTTCATGCCGGTTCTGGCGAGGCCCGATGTCGATGTGCTCGAGGGGCTGACCACGGCCATCATCGTGGACCAGGAACGCATGGGGTCCGACACGCGCTCCACGGTAGGTACCGCCACCGACGTCAACGCCATGCTGCGGATCCTGTTCTCCAGGTTGGGGGAGCCGCACATCGGGCCTCCCAATGCGTTCTCGTTCAACGTGCCTTCGGTGCGGGCATCCGGTTCGATCACGATCGGGAAGGGTTCCGGCAAGACCGTCAGGAAGACCTACAGCCGGGCCGGCGGGATGTGCCCGCATTGCGAGGGCCGGGGCACGGTGTCGGACATCGACCTGACCCAGCTCTACGACGACTCCAAGTCGCTGGCCGGGGGGGCCATCACCATCCCGGGGTACAAGAAGGGCGGCTGGGCGGTGAAGGCGTTCACCGAGTCGGGGTTCGTGGACCCGGACAAGCCGATCCGGGACTATTCGGAGACGGAGCTGGCGGACTTCCTGTACAGGGAGCCGACCAAGGTCAGGATGCTGGACATGAACGTCACCTACGAGGGGCTGATCCCCAAGGTGAAGAAGTCGTTCTTCTCCAAGGACCGGGAGTCGATGCAGCCCCACATCCGGGCGTTCGTGGACCGGGCCGCCACCTACATCGCCTGTCCCGACTGCGGCGGCACCCGGCTCGCCGAGGCGGCCCGCTCGTCGAGGATCGGGGGGATCAGCATCGCCGACGCCTGTGAGATGCAGATCAGCGACCTGGCGGGGTGGGTGCGCGGCCTCGACGAGCCCGGGGTGGCGCCGTTGCTGGAGGCGTTGGGCGAGACGTTGGAGTCGTTCGTGGAGATCGGGCTTGGCTATTTGTCGCTGGACCGGCCGTCGGGGACGCTGTCGGGCGGCGAGGCTCAGCGCACCAAGATGATCCGCCACCTCGGGTCGTCGCTCACCGACGTCACCTACGTGTTCGACGAGCCGACCGCCGGACTCCACGCCCACGACGTCCGGCGGTTGTGCGGCCTGCTGCTGCGGCTGCGCGACAAGTCCAACACCGTGCTGGTCATCGAGCACAAGCCGGAGGTGATCGAGGTCGCCGATCATGTCGTGGATCTCGGTCCGGGCGCCGGGAAGGCCGGCGGGGAGGTCACCTTCGAGGGCTCCGTGGAGGGCCTGCGGGCCAGCGACACCACCACCGGGCGGTACTTCGGCCATAGGGCCTCGTTGAAGCCCTCGGTGCGGGCACCCTCGGGGGTGCTGGAGGTGCGCGCGGCCACCACCCACAACCTCAGGGATGTCGACGTGGACATCCCGCTCGGGGTGCTGGTGGCGGTGACCGGGGTGGCCGGGGCGGGCAAGAGCTCGCTGATCGGTGGTTCGGTCTCCGGCCGGGACGGGGTGGTGACCGTCGACCAGAGCCGGATCCGGGGGTCGCGGCGGAGCAACCCGGCCACCTACACCGGCCTGCTGGGTCCGATCCGCAAGGCGTTCGCCAAGGCCAACGGCACCAAACCCGCCCTGTTCAGCTCCAACTCCGAGGGTGCCTGCCCGAACTGCAAGGGGGCGGGCGTCATCGACTTCGAGATGGCGATCATGGCCACCGTCCCCGTCATGTGCGAGGAGTGCGGGGGCAAGCGGTTCCAGAGCGCCGTCCTCGACTACCGGTTGGCCGGGAAGGACATCAGCGAGGTCCTGGCCATGCCGGTATCCGAGGCCAGGGACTTCTTCGCCGGGGGCGACTCCAGGGTCCCGGCCGCCTATCGCATCCTCGACCGGCTCGCCCGGGTCGGTCTCGGCTACCTGTCCATCGGCCAGCAGCTGACCACCCTCTCCGGCGGCGAGCGCCAGCGCCTCAAGCTGGCGATCCACATGGCCGAGAAGGGCGGGATCTACGTACTCGACGAGCCGACCAGCGGGCTCCATTTGGCCGACATCGACCACCTGCTGGCGCTGCTCGACGGGCTGGTGGACTCGGGCAAGTCGGTGATCGTGATCGAGCACCACCAGGCGGTGATAGCCCACGCCGACTGGGTCATCGACCTCGGCCCGGGCGCCGGCCAGGACGGGGGCCGGGTGGTCTTCGAGGGCACGCCAGCCGACCTGGTAGCCGAACGGTCGACTCTGACCGGACGCCACCTGGCCGGATACGTGGCTCCGGGGTGAAGCCCCAGAAATGCGTCAACCCCGGCTCCCGTCCTAGTCGATCCTGACGGATCCTCGGACGGGCACTCCGGGGTTTGCGACTTCCTTCCAGAATATCAGCGGAAGGCCGTTCCAGTTGACCGGGCTGGAGTCCGTTCGACGCCAAGTTCGACGACCGCGCCCACTACGCCTCCGTTCCCTGCCCACCGCATCCGTAGACATCTGAATCAGGGCGCTAACCAGTACGAAGTCCCGACCTCTATACTGAGATAGCATCATGGCAACCACTATCGCAGCAGCCCAACCGGACACGGACGACCTGTCCACGGAATCCCAGAACGACCCGATGGTCCTGAGAATGATCGACTGGCGCGGCTGTTCCGCGGTCGAATATGTTCCTGGACGGGTGGGGAGTCACCCGTCGTTCATCGGGCGGCGTATAGCAGTGGAGGGACTGGTTGATTGGATCGCAGCGGGTGGTACTTGCCAGGGGTTCGCTGATACGTTCCGAATAGGAGCGGATGCTGTGATCGAAGCGTTGCGCTACCTGGACGACGCCCCGCCCGTGGAAGTAGTTGACCTGACCGGCTGCACCGCTGTGCGGCTCAGCGACAGGAAGATCCCAGCCTTCCGGGGCACCCAGTTCCCGGTTGAGTCGCTCTTCCACTACCTCAAGGGCGGGAAGACCGCGCAGGAGTTCAGCGACACGTACGGGTTGGACTACGACGACATCAGAGCGGTGTTGAGCCACGCCGCCGCATAGAACGGTATCGGGCGAGCCCTCGCTGTGAGAGGACTCGCTACCGGCAATACGCCTGGCCTCGGCCTACCCGTTCTCGGAATGCGGCGGCATCGCGATCCGGCTGATCACAAGCCGCGATACGTGCGCTCGTCCCGCCTCGCTATCCGCAGCACCATCAGCCGGCGCTCGTCATCGTGTACTTCGTAGATGACTCGGAACCGGCCAGTCCTCACCCGCCACACCGCAGCGAAGCCCGCCAGTTTCACGCTGCCTGGGGGACGGGCATCGCTGACCAGGTTGCGGAGCGCTTCCCGAATCCGCCGGGCATCCTCGGGTGCGAGCCTTCGCGCCTGACGCTGGGCGGCCGGCGCTAGTTCGACACGATACGGGGCGGGAATCAGTCTGTGTTCCCCGGCAAGCTGTCGAAGAAGGCCTCAAACTCGACCCCGCCCTGCTCGGCAGCCTCGGCGCGGGCGCTCTCGATCGCCACATGGTCAGCCTCGTCCGCTGCTGTATCAGCCAGCCATGACCCTATTGCCTCGTTCACCAACTCCTGCACAGGTCGGCCATTGCGATCAGCAGCCGCCTCCAAGGCGGTGTACAAGCCGTCATCTACTGTCGTTGTCTTCATGGCTGGTTCCTCGAGAGAATTGGCCGAAGCATCCCTTCCGCACCGATGGGATCACTCTTCATGATACTCCATACCGGATCCGAGTCATTTGCGTTGTCCATCAGTTACTTGGCGGTTGCATGGCGGGAGGCTTCGGCGTTGAGCAGGCGGGCCGGGATGTCGGGGTTGTCGATGGTCACCACGAACACTTTCCCGTCGAGCAGGTCGAGGCGCAGGCCGGGGCCGGCGCGCAGGACCACCGCGGCGCGGTTCATGAGGGTGAGGTTGCCCCGGTATCCCCATCCGCCCCATTCGGCGGGGCGAACCTCTATGGCTCGGGCCGTGGCGATGCGGCGTATAGGCACCGAGGTGCGGGGCCATCCGAGGAACCCGTAGCGCACGGTCAGTCCCGACCGGTCGGCGGTGACGCGTATGCGGCTGAAGGTGGTGATGGCGATGCCGGGGAGGAGCAGGGCGATAGTGATCCATGGTCCGATCGATGTTTCTATGAGCTGCCCGAGGACGACTGCCACGACGAGTACGGCCGAACCCAGCAGCATCGGCCATCCGGCGGACATGGTCGCGGTCCAGAAGGCTCGCTCACCGGGTGCCAGGTCCATGGCGGGCGGTGCGGCATCGCCGCCGGTATCGGCTTGGTGTGGCAGGGACGAGGCGATCCGAGCCGCCGCACTGCTCACGATCAGGCTGCCGGCGAGCCAGGGGATCAGCGCCCAGGGGGAGAGCGAGGCGTCCTGCCAGCTGTCCAGGCCTCGCTGGCCGATGGCGGTGGTGGCGAGAATCCCCGAGCCGAGCGCCACCAGGAACGCGCCGACGAACGAGAGGGTCGGGGCGACCATCGGCTGGAACCGCCGCAGGGTGAGGGCGATGAAGGCGCACGCCGCCCATCCGAGCACCATGAGCGCCCCCACGACGATGAGGAACTGCTCGGTCGTCATCGATCCGTCCGGCCTGCCGGCGATGCCGTAGTGGGTCGCGACCCGCTCCGGGAGGTCGGAGCGGTAGGCCAGGTATGTGGCGAGGCCCAGGGCCACCACCGCAGCGGGGATGGCGGCGCCCAGGAGCGCTCTTCGTGTCCACTCGTTCATAGTTGCACCTCTACCAATTGAAGGATCTCGCGGTCGCCCAGACCGGCGCGACGTGCTTCTTCGACCAGCCGCCGGGCCAGTTCGACGTGGCGGGCTGCCGACTCGGCGTCCCGCGCCACCGATGTGCCTCGGCCTCTGCGGACTTCCAGCAAGCCCTCGTCGCGCAGCGTCTGGAATGCCCGGAGGACCGTGTGCATGTTCACCCCCAGGCCCTTCGCCAGGTCACGGGCCGGGGGCAGCTTCTCGCCCTCCGCGAGTTCCCGGGCGGCGATGCCACGGCGTATCTGCCCGGCCAGCTGTTCATGAAGGGGCTGGGGTGACTGCGCATCGATCTTCCAGAGCATAGTTCTATTATAACTAGAACTACCTATATAGCAACTCGGCAGTCCGTGCCATGACAGCCACCGTGAGCGAGGTGGCGCTGCTCCTGTCACATGACCTCGTTACGTTGTCCTGAGATGACGCGCCAGGTCGATAAGCCCGAGACAGATCGGACCGCTCTGTTCCCACCAGAGGCGGGGTGGGGACCGGTCCATCCGTTCGCTCTCGCCGACACGGCGAGGTCGGGTTGATGCGGAGTGACGACTCGCTGGCGACCATCCTCCTGGTGAGCAGGATGGGGCGCGACGGCGTGGCTCCTCTCAGTGCTTCGCAGTTCTGGCGCCTGGTCGATCAGGTTGGGGATCCGGGTCATCTGCTCGGAAGGTCCGAGGGTGATCTGATCTCTTCCGGGTTGGGGAAGGACATGGCGGCCCGGGTGGTGGCGCTTCTCTCGCGGGCGGTCGCGATGGCATTCGAGTTGGACCAACTCGACCAGTCCGGAATAGCGACGCTGACACCGTTCGACGAGGGCTATCCGCAGCGGCTGCAGGCAAGGCTCGGATCGAAGAGACCGGCGATCCTTCATGCCGCCGGCACCCTCGAAGTACTCGATCAGCCGGGGGTCGGAGTCGTGGGAAGCCGCAACGTGAGCAACGACGGCGCGGAGGTCGCCAAGGCGCTGGGGCTGCAGGCCGCTTCGCTCGGGCTTCCTCTCATCTCGGGCGCGGCGCGGGGCGTAGACCAATTGGCGATGAAAGCGGCATTCCAGGCCGGAGGAACGGTGGTCGGAATCCCGGCCCACTCGCTCCTCCGGGCGTTGAGGTCTCCCGGCGTGCGGCGGGCGGTCCACGACGCGCGGACGGTGATGTGCTCCCCGTACGCTCCGGACTCCCCCTTCACGGTGGGCAAGGCGATGGGCCGGAACAAGCTCATATACGCGTTGTCGGACGTAACGGTGGCGGTGGCTGCTGACAACGGCTCGGGCGGAACCTGGTCGGGCGCGACGGAGGCCATCAGAGGCGACTACTGCCGGGTGGTTGTGTGGAGGGGAAGCGGAGAGGGTCCCGGCAACGAGCCGCTAGAGCGGAGAGGCGCCTTACCTCTGACCGACACAACGGGACTCGACCACATCCTGAGTGGTGCCCGATCCGGTCTTGACCAGACCTCGCCTCCGAAGCAGGCAGTGCTCTTCTGACCTGTCGCCGACCTCATCGAACTCTGAACCTGCTACACGGCGATCCGCAATCCTGCCATCTGCCCGGCCCGAGAGGCCTAAGGGCTGGTGAATGCGGGTACCGGGGACTCGGCAGGTCCTACTACGATCTCGGCATCGCGTAGCCGAGCTTGTGCAAGGTCGTACGCAGCTTGGCGGCGCATCCAGAACTCGGCGTTGGACCAGCCGATCTTCTCTAGCCGTATTGCCATCTCCGGGGAGATCCCGGCGTGGCCGTTGAGGACACGCGACAGGGTGTGTCGGGCTACACCGAGCATCCGCGCCGCTTCCGTCACGGTCATTTCCCCTTCCAGGCATCCCTCCCGGATGCTGACCCCGGGATGGGTGGGGTATTCCGATACCATGAGTTACCGCTCCCTTCTTAGTGGTAGTCGACCAGGTTGACGTCATAAGCGTCACCTTCGTCGAATCTGAAGACGATTCGCCAGTTGCGTGACACACGAACACTCCAGAAACCCGATAGGTCCCCTTTGAGTCGGTGCAGCTGGTAAGAAGGCAGATCAAGGTCCGAGACTTCCTCGGCCACATCAAGGTCTGACAATATGGTCGCGATCCGCACCTGATGAGTCGTCTGCACCTTGCGAAATTCTCCACGTTCGTGTGCTCGCTTGAGCCCTCGGTGGCGAATCGTCCTGATCACAACCTGAGTGTACCGTGTACCGGTACTAATACCAATGGGTCCAGACCTGTAGCCTTTCAAGACCAGGTGGGCGAGGAGGAACGTATGCGGAGGGAGTTGGAGGGTGGTTAGCCGGTGGCCGGGCGGTAGGCCACGCCGTTCAGCTGCAGGTCCTCCGGGATCTCCACCGTCTCCCAATCCGTTCCGTCCCGGCTGGTGAGGGCGATGGGTGCCGTGCCTGTGAGGTTCCCGTTGTCGTCGTATGTCTCGTTCTGGCCTATCACGACGAAGGTCCCGGCGCCGTAGGCCACATCCGACAGTGACTGTGACTGGCCCGAGTGCCGGACGGTCCAGTCGGCGCCGTCCGGGCTGGTGATGATCGTGCTCACCGACCCCTTGGAGGTGGCGTCGTACTCATCGCCCACTGCGACGAACAGGCCGCCGCCGTGGGCCACTCCCCGCAGGAAGGTCACACCGGAGACACCGGAGTTCCGGGACGTCCACTCGACCCCGTCGGAGCTGGTAAATACCGAGCCGTGGCCACCGGTGATCACGAACCGGTCGTCACCGTAGGCGATGGCGAACAGCTGCCGGGGCGCGTCGAAGGGGCTCGGCGCCCAGGAGATCCCGTCCGCGCTGGTGGCCACGAACCCGGCTCCGGCGGCCACGAACATGCCCTTCCCGTAGGTCACCGCCGCCAGGCCCGGCAGGCCCGAGTCCACTTGAGACCACTCGACCCCGTCAGGACTCGTCCGGATGACCGCTCCGAGGCCGAAGTCAGGGTTGAACGCTTCGCCCACCGCCACGAACCGGCCGGCGCCGAAGGCCACATCGGATGCGCCGAAGAACGCTCCGGGGTCGCGCTCGATCACCGTCCATACGCCTGCTTCGTCGCCGGCGGCGATGGTGCCCTCCAGCCCGACCACCGCCAGCCGGCCGTTTCCGGAGGCCGCGCCGGTGAGGTTCAGTATCTCGCCATCCGCCCAGACGATCCGGTCCCAATCGGCGCCGTCTCTGCTCGTCAGGACGCCGGAGCCCACCGCGATGAAGTAGGGAGGCGGAACGGGAGGGATGTCTTCCTTAACGGACGGTTCGCCTCCGCCCCCACCGCAAGCCACGAGCGATACGGTGACGAGCGCTACGAACCAGCTTTTTCGGAACGGTGACGGCACCAGCGGGTCCTCCTCGAGTGAACGGCTGCCGGGCGCCACCTTACGATGCTCGTCACCCTCTGCGACGGCTCAGTTGCCCTGCTGGCCGTCTTCGGGTGTCTCCGTCGGGCCGAGCAGGTCCGCCAGCTCCTCGGCGACCAGGCGCACTATCAGGTCGTCCAGGGACAGCTCCTCGTAGTCGCGCTGGTCGATGTCGGTGGCGCCGCCGGTGGCGCGGCCCTCGGCGCCGTAGGTCAGGAACACGTAGCGGGCGCCGGTGAACTGGGCAAGCTGGCGGAACACGAACTCGGCCTGGTCGTCGGTGCCGGACGACGACACCGGGAAGATCTTGATGCCCCGCCGGGCTGCTTCTCGCATCGACTCGGTGTAGGGCACCGGCACCTGCCGCAGCACCTGCGGGGGCGCGTCGGCCACCAGGAAGACCAGCTGGACCGTATCTGCGGCGGAGCGCCACGAGGGCACCGAGAGGGCGTCGGCCAATGCCTCGTCGAGGGCTTCCGGCCAGTCGCCTCCGTCGGCGGCCACGACCCCTGCGAGGGCCTCCGAGAAGTCTCCGACGTCGGGGGTGAAGTCGAACGTCCGGGTGAGGAAGACGTCGCCCTCGTCGCGGTACAGGGTCATGCCCAGGTGCACGTCCACGTCACCGGGGAGCCGGTGGATGCGCTGGGCCACCTCGTCGATGGTGATCTTGAGCTGGTAGATCTCATCCTCCATCGAGCCGGTGGAGTCGAGCAGGAACAGGACGTCCAGGGCCACGGTCTCGCCGGCCAGGGTCGGCAGGGAGGTCGCGAGGGCGACGCTCTCGCCTCGCTCGGCTGTGGTGCTCGCTCCTCCGGCGGACACCGTGAACGGCCCACCACCCAGTTCGTAGGCCTCCGGGTGGAAGCGGACCGTGCCGTCGGCGGTGGTCCGGAGTCCCACCCCTATCGGGCCTGCGGCCACCCGGACCTCGGCGCCGGCCGCCGGAAGGCCGCCCTCGCCTGTCACCGTCACCACGATGCGTCCGGTGGGGTCGAGGTCGCGCACCGGGATACCGAGACCGAAGAAGACGGCGCGGTACTCCAGGTAGTCGTCGAAGCGTTCGTTGTCGTCGATCGATCCCCCGGTGAGCCTCGTCTGCGGTTGTTCCGACTCGTGGCGGACTTCATCGGCCGCGGCGGTGGTGGCGTCGGCGGCCTCGGTGGTGGCGCCGGCCGCAGTGGTCGGGGGCGCGGCGGGGGTCTCGGCCGACGCAGCGGTCTCGTCGTAGTCGATGTCCCCGGCCGGCTCGACTGCCATCTCCAGTTCCGCCATCGCCTCTTCCGCTTCCGCCTTCGCCTCTTCCGCTGCTGCTCTCGCGACCGCGGTGGCCGCGGCGGTGGCCGCTTCGCTGCTGCGCAGGTCCGCCTCAGCCTCGATCCATCCGTCGCCGGCGGACGGAGCCGTCCCGCCGTCACCGGACCTGGTTCCGCCCTCGCCGGAGGGATCGGGTCCGGGATCGACGGCCGGCGCCGCCGTCGTCTACGCCGTGCCCGCGGGCGTGGCGACGCTCTCAGAGCTTTCGGAGCTGCAGGCACCCGCCAGGAGGGTGACGACCGCCAGCAGCACTATCAGGGTTCGGGTGGGGGCAGGTGTGGTCTTCATGTTCCTTGTGACGACGCCGGCCCGCTCCAAGGTTCCCGGCTCGTCGGATTCCCCAAAAAGCGCCCTCTGGCTACAGCGCCTAGCCGTGATCCTCTAGGTATCGTCAGGCAGGCACTGGGAGCCGTGGGAGCGAAAGCGGGGAACTCGATGACCCTCAACACCCGGTCGGTGGGGCGAGGCGCGGGCATTCGACGGATGGTCGGTAGCCGGCTACACCCGGTGCGGCGTCCGGGCCCGGCGGCCGTCCTGGTCGTGGTGTTGCTGGCCGGTTGTTCGGGGGGCGAGGAAGACCAGTACTCGGCTGCTGACGCCTCCGGCGCCCAGACGGTTTCGGTCGAGGTGCCCGACCTCTCGGACGTGGCCAGCGAGGGCGCCGAACTGTTCACCGCCAACTGCTCGGAGTGTCACGGCCCCACCGCCGGCGGGTCGTCGCAGGGACCGCCGCTGGTGCACAAGATCTACGAGCCGGGCCACCACGCCGACTTCAGCTTCGTCCGTGCCGTGGAGACGGGATCACCCCAGCACCACTGGAACTTCGGGGACATGGAGCCGGTGCCGGGCCTGTCACCCGAGGACGTGAACAAGGTCATTTGCTACGTGCGCGAGTTGCAGTACGCCAACGGCATCTTCACCGCTCCGGCCGGGCTGGCCGCGTGCGAGTTCGAATCCGGGTAGGAGGTGGTGAGTTGAGGGCTACGGATCGGTGGCGGGCCGAGTTGGAGGCGTGGGTGATTCCACAGAGACTGCTCGACGCGGCGGAGGAGTCGCCCTACGGGTGGTCACCGTGGATATGGGAGCGCATGTCGGCAGCGGCGCGTTCCGTGCCCCTTCCGGTCACGGTCGAGCTGGCGAGGCGCCTGGCCGGGGAGCACGGTTCGGTGCTCGATGTGGGCGCTGGGAGGGGACGGGTCTCGCTGCCTCTGGCGGTATCGGGTCATGATCTCACCGCGGTGGAGCCCGACGCGGGGATGGCCGACGGTTTCGAGGAGGAGGCGGCCCGGCTCGGCATCTCCGCCCGGCTCGTGCGGGGACGCTGGCCGGAGGTGGCGGGACAGGTCCCGCAGGTCGATGTCGTGATGTCGGCCAACGTCGTCTACGACGTGGCGGATATCGGTCCGTTCGTGACGTCTCTCGACAGCACTGCCCGCCGGGGAGTGGTGATCGAGATGACCGAACGGCATCCCCGGGTGACCTTCGCACCGATCTTCCGTGCCCTCCACGGCGTCGACCGTCCGGACGGTCCGTCCGTCGATGCCCTGGTGGATGTGATCGTGGAGGAGGTCGGTGTCTGTCCCGAGGTGGAGCGCTGGGAGCGACCGGCGCTGATGTGGTTCGAGAGCTGGGACGAGATCATCGGCTTCTACGGGAAGAGGCTGACCCTGCCGCTGGCCCGTCGCTCGGAGCTGCGGCCCCTACTGGAACCCCAGGTCACGGAGGAGGACGGCAGGCTGTACGTCGGGAAACGCATGGGCCTGCACGGCACAATCTGGTGGCGCCCGAACCGGTGAACGAACCGCCGCCCGACATGGTCACACAACCCGGATAGCCACGGGTCTGCGAGCGCCAGGACCAGCCGCCTTAACCAGCCTCGACCAGCACTGCCGGGGCGGGGCCTCTAGTGCCTTGCCAACCGAGCACTCCTACACTCGGCGGGTGTTCCGGAGGCTGATACTCGCAGTGTCTCTGGTGGGGCTGCTCCCGGCTGTCGGGGCAGGCGCCCACCACACCCCGGGGTTCGACTTCGAGGG
>VXRE01000125.1:0-380 GCA_009838635.1 Acidimicrobiia bacterium
GGCGCGTCGCCCAGTCCGGCGGGCCAGGGCCAGAGGAGGCGGAACGAGCCGAGCATCAGACCGATCATGGCGCCCACCACCAGATCGTGGTATCGGTCCAGCAACCGGTGGAGGAACCGGGAAAAGAGGCCCAGGCCGACGGCCGCTCCGAGGGCGAACGCCGCCAGATGACCGAGGCGGGCGTCGTTGACGATCGCCAGCACGTGCTGGTACATGCCTATCGCCAGCAGCATGAACGACCCGCTCACGCCGGGCAGGATGAACGCGCAGATGGCCAGGGCGCCGGCGCCCACCAACACATAACAACCCCGAACGTAGCCCACCCACGACCGCAGACCAGACTCTAATAAAAAAAACACGACCCACCACAACCGAAAAGA
>VXRE01000125.1:390-12368 GCA_009838635.1 Acidimicrobiia bacterium
ATACACCTCTATTCTCGTGGTGAGCGTCAGAGGTGTAAAACACACTGGACATACCAGCCCGGATCGGCGACCACCGACGACCGCAGCCCGAACAGGACGAACGACCCGATGCCGACCAGCCCCGCCACCACGCCGTGAAGGATCCGGGGCTCGCGGACGATGCGCCACGCCACCCAGACGGACCCGGCGATCAGGCCGAAGAACACGGCGGCAGTCCGGACGGGATGGTCCCGTAGCAGGTCCTCCACCACCCGGGCCAGCGAGACCACCGCGAGAGCGGCGCCCAAGACCACCGGGGCCAGGAACCACCAGTCGACCCGTCCCGCGGCGCGGCGCGCGCCCCGGAAGTCGCCCTTGAGGGCTCTCCCGGCCGAGCGGGCGCCGGCGTAGACGGCGGACACCAGGCGCGGGTAGATGCCGGAGACCAGTGCCACCGTCCCCCCCGACACCCCCGGGACCAGGTCGGCCGTGCCGATCGCGTAGCCCCTGAGAGCCAGCAGCATCGTGCTCGCCACTGAGGGACGGGCAGGACGGTTCACAGGTGCCTTCCCGGCCCGGCTCGAAGCCGCGTGACCGGTCTCATACGGAGAACCGGACCATCATCACGTCCCCGTCCCGGACCTGGTAGTCGCCGCCCTCGACCCGCACGGCGCTGCCAGCCCTGGCCTTCGCCCAGCCGCCGCACCCGATCACCTCCCGGATCGTGGCCACCTCGGCCCGGATGAAACCTCTCTCCATGTCCGAATGGATCTTTCCCGCCGCCTCCCGCGCCGGGGTCCCTTCGGGAACCGTCCACGCTCGGGACTCCCTACGGTTGACCGTGTAGAAGGTAACCGACCGCATGGCTTCCTGGACCGCCCGCAGGACCCTGGTCGGAGCGCCCTCCCCCAGGCCGAGCCCCTCGTAGACCTCGGCTCGCTGCGATGCGTCGAGGCCGGCCACCTCCTCCTCGATGAGGGCCGAGACCGCCAGGACCGGGTCCGTGCCGGGCACGACCTCACGAACCTGTGCGGCCGCCATGCCTTCCTCGACATCGTCCTCGGCGACATTGACCACCCACACGCACGGAAGCAGGCTGAGCGGGGCCATGTCGCGGAAGGCCCGGACCTCGATGTCGGACCAGTCCGACTGCCGGAGCGGGACCCCCTCCCCCAACCGCTCGGCCGCCCTGGTAACCGCCTCGGCCACCGGGCGCAGGTGCGGGTCGGCGGCAGCCTCCTTGGTGAGGCGCTCGTTGCGGCGCTCGAACATCTCGAAGTCCGACAAGGCCATCTCCACCAGCAAATCGTCGGCCTGGCCGGCCGGGTCGGTTCCGTGCTCGTCCGCCGGCACCGCGTCCGAGTCGTGAGCCCGCAGCACCGCCAGGAGCAGGTCCGGCTCCCGCCCGGCGCCGAGCCCCCGGATCGAACCCGGGCGGACCGCCGGTAGGTCGACCAGGTCCAGACCGGCATGGGTGACCTTGCGGGACCCCTCCAGGGCCGCCAGCCGGTCGAGGGCTCGGTCCGGCATACGCACCGTGCCGATCCTTGGCTGGGTGGTGGTGTAGGGGTGGGGCGCGGTGAACGCCTCCAGACCGGTCAGCGCGTTGAACAGCGTGGTCTTGCCGACGTTTGGAAAGCCGAGAAGGCCGGCGCTCGTCATGAAGCGCTGAGGGTACCCACAAAATGCTCGCGTTCGGAGGTGCTGGCGCCGTCAACCGGGTGGAGAACCATCTACGATGGTCAGTCATGCGCTTAGCGGTGATCGGGGCCGGATCCTGGGGAACGGCCATAGCGAAGCTCGCGTCCGCCAACGCCTCAGTGGGGTTGTGGACCAGGCGGGCCGAGTTGGCCATGGACATCAACACCGACCGGGAGAACGCCGAGTACCTTCCCGGGGTCCGCCTGCCTTACCAGATCACAGCCACCACCGGCCTCACCCGGGCCGTGAACGGAGCGGCGGCCGTGCTGGTCGCGGTGCCATCGCACGGCTACCGGGACGTCCTCGAGAAGGCGCGCGGCCTCATCCCGACCTCCATACCGGTGATCAGCCTCGCCAAGGGCATCGAGGTGTCCACCGGCCTGCGAATGTCCGAGGTCACCCTGGACGTGCTCGACGGTCACGATCCGAACCGGGTGGGCGCCCTGTCCGGCCCGAACCTGTCGGAAGAGATCATGCAGGGCCAGCCCGCCGCCACGGTCCTGTCCATGCCCGACCGGAGGGTGTGCCGGGAGATCCAATCCATCCTGGGCACGCCCCGGTTCCGGGTGTACACCAACCCGGACCTGATCGGTGTGGAGGTGGCGGGCGCCACCAAGAACGTCATCGCCCTGGCGGCGGGGGTGGCGCTGGGCATGGGATTCGGCATGAACACCATGGCCGGCCTGGCGACGCGCGGCCTGGCGGAGATGACCCGCCTCGGCGTCGTTCTCGGTGGTGAAGCTCTCACGTTCGGGGGTCTCGCCGGCGTGGGTGATCTCATGGCGACCTGCGGGAGCCCGAGCAGCCGCAACCACCAGGTGGGATACCAGCTGGGTCAGGGACACAAGATCGGCGAGATCACCACGGGGATGAAGACTGTCGCCGAGGCGGTGCGGACCACCGAGGCGGTTCTCCAACTGGCAGCCCGGCACGGCGTGGAAATGCCGATCGCCGAGGCGGTCGGAAGGATCCTCTACCAGGGTGAGACCGTCCAGGAGGCGATGAAGCGGCTCATGGACCGGGTGCCGACGCAGGAAGGGCACGGCATCGTCGCCTGAGGCCTGTCCCGTGTTGGGGTCAGGGACCACCCGGGGTGGACCGGGATCCTCCTGTACGATGGGGGCATGAACGCCCAACTCCGCATCTATGACATCAAGCCGGGAATGATGGAAGAGTTCGCGGCCAAGGTAGACGAAGAGCTACTACCCATCCGCCTGGACCACGGCTTCAGGCGCAGCGGCCCGTGGATCGTCGAGGAGTCCTACCAGTACGTGTGGATCGTCCACCACGACGGCCAGGAGTCATTCGAGGAAGTCGACAAGCGCTACTACGCCGACCCTCGCCGGGACGAGATGTCGTTCAACCCCATGGACTACATCACCAGGGTCGACGCCCGGATGCTGACGCCGATTCAGTAGGTGCTGCCCGGTCGGCGCTCTTCCAGCAGGGTCGCCACCGTGTCGACCAGCAGCCGGTGCTCCACCCGATGGATCCGTTCGGTGAGAGTGTCGATCGAGTCGTCTTGGAGGATCGGTACCTCCTCGGTGGCGATGACAGGACCGTCGTCCACCCCCTCGTCTACCACGTAGTGGACCATCACCCCCGCCGAGGCGACCTCTCCGGCCCGGTATGCCGTCCAGGTGTCCTCGATGGCGTTGGCGCCGGGGAACGCGCCCGGCAGTGCCGGATGGAGGTTGACCACCCGCTCCGGGAATCGGTCGAGGAACGCCGTGGACAGGAGGTGCATCCATCCGGCCAGCACGACCAGGTCGGGCTGCTCGGCGGCCACCGCTCCGGCCAGGTCGGCGTCGTAACGACGGCGGACCGCGGCGCGGTCGGGGGCGTTCCGGAGATACGGCCCGAGCAGGCGGCACTCCTCGGGGATCCCGGCCCGGCGGGCCCGCCGGCGGGCCGGCGCTCCACTGCGGTTGACGATCACCCTGGCCAGCTCGGCTCGAATCCGACCCGCCTCCACGGCATCGATCAGTGCCTGGAGGTTGGTGCCCGATCCGGATGCCAGGACCACCAGCCGGGCGGTCACCGCCACGACCCGGTGAACACCACCCGCTCATCGCCGCCCGAGACGGGTACGACAGATCCGATCTCCAGGCAGCCCAGCTCGGCGGCGCGCGAACCCAGGCCGCGGTCGACCACCACCGCCATGCCGATACCCATGTTCCAGGTCCGGAGCGCCTCGCCGTCGTCGATCCCGCTCCAGGCGACGAGGCTGGCGAAGGGTTCCTGGAGCTCCCAGGATCCCAGATCGACGGTCGCCCCCAGGCCGGCGGGCAGGACGCGGGGGAGGTTGTCGATCAACCCGCCACCCGTTATGTGCGCCAGCGCCTTCGGCGCCACTCCCCCGGCTTGCAGGGAGCGCACCATAGGCAGGTAGCTGCGATGGGGCGCCAGCATTCTGTCGAGCAGGTCCGGCGCCGGGCTCCGGCCGTCGAGCAGCCGGCGGATCAGGGAGTAGCCGTTGGTGTGGGGTCCGCTGCTCGGCAGGCCGATCACCAGGTCCCCCGCTTCGATCTCGTCGAGACGGGGCCAGAGGTTGTCGCGGTCCGCCATCCCGACGATCGTTCCGGCGATGTCAACCGCGCCCGGCCGGTAGACGCCCGGCATCTCCGCGGTCTCGCCTCCCAAGAGCGCACAGCCCGCCTCGCGGCAGGCTTTGGCGATCCCCGCCACGATGTCCGCCGCCACTTCGGGGACCAGCCGCGACGTGGCGATGTAGTCGAGGAAGAACAGCGGCTCGGCGCCGACCACGAGGATGTCGTTGACACAGTGGTTCACGACGTCGACCCCCAGGTCATGCCAGCGGCCGTAGCGCCCGGCCAGTTCGGCCTTCGTCCCGACCCCATCGGTGGAGGCCACCAGCACCTTGCCCGGTCCCAGCCGGTCGGCCGCGTAGATGCCCCCGAATCCGCCCCCGCCGGCCAGTACCTCATCGGTGGCGGTGGAGGCGACCGATGAGGCCAGCAGTTCGACCGTCCGGTTGCCGGCGTCTATGTCGACCCCGGAGTCACGATAGGTGGTCATCAGCCGGCTGCCTTCGGGAAGGGCGCCGAAGCGGTCGCGGCCCCGGGTGAGCGGCGGCCGATGTCCCGCCGGTAGTGGGCGCCCTCGAAGGAGATGGCCTCCACCCCTGCGTAGGCGCGCTCGGTCGCCTTCTCCAGGGTGCTTCCCAGTGCGGTGACCGCCAGCACCCGGCCGCCGGTGGAGCGGGTCACGCCGCCGATGAGGTCGGTTCCGGCGTGGAACACCGCGCATCCCTCCGCCGCCGCCCGGTCGAGGCCGGTGATCGGCGCGGGGCGGGCCGGAGCGGTCGGGTAGCCGGCGGAAGCCATCACCACGGTGGTGCACGCCGACCGCGACCACTCGACGGACAGGCCTCCCAGCGAACCGGTGGCGCAGGCCGCCATGATCTCGAAAAGATCCCCCTCCAGGAGCGGCAGGACGGCCTGGGTCTCGGGATCGCCTAGGCGGCAATTGATCTCGAGAACCTTCGGGCCGGCGGCGGTGAGCATGAGCCCGAAGTAGATGACGCCCCGGTAGGGCGTGCCCGCCTCGCCGAGCGCGTCGAGGATCGGGCGGATGAACCGGTCGCCCACCCCGGCGAGCAGGTCGCCGGTGGCGACCGGCGATGGGACGAAGGCGCCCATCCCGCCGGTGTTCGGCCCGGCATCCCCGTCGAGCAGCCGCTTGTGGTCCTGAGCCGCGGGCATCACGGCGAAGTCGCCGCCGTCGCAGAACGCGAGCACCGACACCTCGACGCCCCGGAGGCGTTCCTCGACCACGACCTCGCGGCCGGCATCCCCGAACCGCCCGTCCACCAGCATGGCGCGGATGGCCGCTGCAGCCTCGCCACGGGTCTCGGCCACCACCACGCCCTTGCCTCCGGCCAGCCCGCTCGCCTTGATGACGGGGACCGAGGGGAGCCGGTCGAGATGTGCCAGGGCGGGAGCGGCCTCGTGGAAGGTCGCCGAGGAGCCGGTCGGTATGCCCAGCGCGTCGAGAAACGTCTTGCAGTAGGCCTTGGAGGCCTCGAGGCGGGCGCCGGCCGCGCCCGGTCCGAAGGCGGGAATGCCGACCGCCTCCAGCGCGTCGGCCAGACCTGCGGCCAGCGGCGCCTCGGGGCCGACCGCCACCAGATCGACCGACTCGCGCTCGGCAAGAGCCACCAGGCCGGCCACATCGCCGGCGCCGACCGCCACGTTCTCGCAGCGCTCCTCCCCGGCGGTACCGGCATTGCCCGGCGCCACCAGTATCCGTTCGACCCGGTGGGAACGGGCCAGGGAGTGGCACATCGCATGCTCGCGGCCGCCGCCACCCACCACGAGCACCGCGGTCACTGACTCACTCTCCCCACACGGAGGAGAACCGATCCTTGACGCCGAACCGCAGCTGGACGTAGCGCTCCGGCTGGAACGGGTACCGGCCGGTGAAGCAGGCGTTGCAGAAGCCGTCCTCGGCGTCCAGCGCCTGCATGAGGCCTTCGAGCGACAGGAAGGCGAGCGAGTCGGCGCCGATCTCCTCGCGCATCTCGGCCACCGACATGCGGGAGGCGACCAGCTCGTCCGGCGTGGCCATGTCTATCCCCATGTAGCAAGGATGCGTGATCGGCGGACAGGCCACCCGGACGTGTACCTCCGCGGCACCGGCGTCGCGCAGCATGCGCACCAACTGCCCGCCGGTCGTTCCCCGCACGATCGAGTCGTCGACCATCACGATCCGCCGGCCGGCGAGGTTGTCGCGGAGCGGGTTGAACTTCATGGCCACCCCGGCGTCGCGCAGATCCTGGGTCGGCTCGATGAAGGTCCTGCCCACGTAACGGTTCTTGATCAGCCCCTCCGTGTACGGCAGGTTCGCTTCCTGGGCGAACCCGACCGCGTGGGGTGTCCCCGAGTCGGGCACCGACAGGACCAGGTCGGCGTCCACCGGAGCTTCCCGGGCCAGCTGGCGACCCAGACGCTGGCGGACGCTGTGCACGAGCTTCCCGTCATGCACGGTGTCGGGTCGGGAGAAGTAGATGTGCTCGAAGGTGCAGAACGCGCGGGGTGGTGGCGGCGGTCCGCCTGGGCTGATATGAAGACCACGGGCGTCGATGCGGGCGATCTCACCCGGTTGGAGCTCCGCTACGAAGTCGGCCCTTGTCGTGGAGAAGGCGCAGGTCTCCGAAGCCAGGATGTAGCCGCCCTCTATCTCCCCGATCACCAGCGGACGGAACCCCCAGGGATCCCGTACTCCGTAGACGGCGTCACGAGTGAGGATCGCCAGCGAATAGGCGCCTTCGGCCCGCTGCATCAGCGAGCGGATCCGGTCCAGCCGGCTGCCCTGGGACGTCGCGAGGAGGTGCAACATCAACTCGGTGTCGGAGGAGGTCTGCAGGCCGATGCCGCCTTCCAGCAGCTCGCGGCGGAGCCGGGGCGCGTTGACGAGGTTGCCGTTGTGCGCCACCGCCAGCGGGCCGTCGATGGTCTCGATGACCTGGGGCTGGGCGTTCCGCAGGGTCGATCCACCGGTGGTGCTGTAGCGGGTGTGGCCGATGGCGGCGCCGCCCCCCAGACCGGAGAGGACGTCTTCGTTGAAGACCGAGCCGACCAGCCCCTCACCCTTGTGCACGTGAGCGAAACGGCCGTCATAGGTGGCGATCCCGGCGGCTTCCTGACCACGGTGTTGGAGGGCGAAGAGCCCGAAGAAGGCGATCCGGGCCACCTCCCGGTCCCTCGCGTAGACGCCGATCACCCCGCACTGCTCGCGGGGGCTGTCCCGGTCCGCGCCGGGAATCATGACCCCCTCCCGAGTCTGCGCCGGGCCGCCAGAGCCCGCTCGAGGGCGCGCTCGGGGGAGTTGTCGGTACACGTGATGTGGCCCATCTTGCGGCCGGGCCGCACCTCCTCCTTGCCGTAGAGGTGGAGGTGTACGCCCGGGTCGGCCAGCGCAGCGGACCAGTCGGGCGGCCGGGCGGAGCCGCGGCCCCACAGGTCCCCGAGCAGCTGGACCATGGCCGCCGGGCGGCAGGCTCCGTCACCGAGGGGCAAGCCGCAAATGGCCCGCAGCTGGCGGGCGAACTGGCTGGTCGGGGCCGCCTCGATGGTGCAGTGGCCGCTGTTGTGCGGCCGCGGTGCGATCTCGTTGACCACCAGGTCCTCACCCGTCACGAACATCTCCACACAAAGCACTCCGACCAGGTCGAGGTGGCGGGCGATCGCGGTGGCGAGTTCCAGCGCCGCGGCGGTGACGCCGGGAGCAACCGACACGGGAGGGGTGACGGTCGTGTCGAGGATGCGGTTGACGTGGACGTTCTCCATGACGCCGTGATGGGCCACCTCGCCGTCGATCCCGCGAGCCACTATGACCGAGATCTCGGCATCGAAGGGAACCACTTCTTCGACCACCATGCGCTCGCCGTCGAGACTGCCGACCACCTGGCGCGCCGTGGACTCATCCACCGCCGTGAGCCGCACCTGGCCCCGGCCGTCGTACCCGAACCTGGCTCGCTTGGCGATCACCGGCGGACCGAGTTCCTCCACGGCCCGGACCAGTTCGGTCGCGGTGGAGACCTCTCTGAAGGCCGCCACCGGCGCCCCGGCCGCCATCAGGGCGCGCCGTTCGCGGCCGCGGTCCTGGGCTGCAGCTATGACCCGCCCGGAAGGCCGCACGGGTACGCCCGACAGGGTGGCCAACTCCTCCAGCAGACCCACCTCGACGTTCTCGAACTCCCACGTGATGACATCGCAGAGATCCACGAAGCGCTGCAGGGCCAGGTCGTCGTCATAGCCGGCCGCCACCTCGACTTCGGCGACCCGCCCTCCCGGCGTGTCCTTGGCGCCTCCGGTCAGCACGGCCGTGCGGTACCCGAGCCGGTGCGCCTCGAAGGACAGCATCCTTCCGAGCTGCCCACCCCCCACGATGCCGATGGTGGCGCCGGGCGCCAAAGAGCGTTCCATCACAGCCCGAGCTCGATCGCGGTCACCTCCGCGGCTCGCCCGGCGCGGTAGGCGGTGAGCCGCTCCGCCAGCTGCGGATCGTTTCGGGCCAGGACGGCCACCGCGTAGAGACCGGCGTTGGTCGCCCCCGCCTCCCCGATCGCCATGGTGGCCACCGGTACCCCGGCGGGCATCTGGACGATCGACAGGAGCGAGTCCATACCCTTGAGGGCCCTGCTCATGATCGGAACGCCGATGACCGGGACGATGGTGTGCCCGGCCACCATCCCCGGAAGGTGCGCGGCGCCGCCCGCACCGGCGATGATGGCCTGGAGCCCCCGCCCGGAGGCCGACTCGGCGTAGCTCACCATCAGGTCGGGGGTGCGGTGCGCCGAGACGACCCGGCACTCGTGCGGAATGCCGAAGTTCTCGAGCACCTCGGCGGAGCGGCGCATGGTGGGCCAGTCGGACTCGCTGCCCATGATGACCCCGACGAGTGGTCGATCGGTCACGCTGTCGCCCCTCCCCTCTCGCTCGCGGCGCGGCCGTCAGGGAGTGCGGTCAGGCATGATGGTAGGCGCGCAGCGCGGCGACGGCTCGCTTTGCTGCCGGGTAGGGGGCCGGCGCGAACGGCCGGCGGGTGAGGGCCTCGAACACTTCCAGATACGCCCGGGCCGCCCTGACGGCGAGATCGGCGCCGAGCGGTGGGGGGTCACCGTCACCGGTGAAGCCCTGCGCGGCATAGTCGAGGCGCACCAGTTCCTTGTCCAGGTTCTCGGGCTCGGCGCCGGCGGTGCGGCGCTCCTCTACGGTGGCGCTCCGCCAGAAGCGCGACGAGTCGGGCGTGTGCACCTCGTCGATGATGACCACGCGTCCGTCCGGGTCGAGCCCGAACTCGTACTTGGTGTCGACCAGCGCCAGCCCGGCCTCCTCGGCCGCCTGCCGGCCCCGCTCGAACACGGCCAGCGCCACGCTCCGCACCTCCTCCCAGGTCCCGGTCTCCACCAGGCCATCCTCCACGATGTCGCTCTCGGTGATCGGCCGGTCGTGGGCGCCAGCCGCCCCCTTGGTGGTGGGGGTGATGATGGGCCGGGGCAGCGGGTCGTTCTTCCGCAGCCCGTCCGGGAGGCGGATGCCGTAGGCGTGGCGGGCGCCGGCCGCGTACATGGTCCAGAGTGAGGTGCCGGTGCTGCCGGTGAGCCGGCTCCGGACCACCACCTCCACCGGCAGGGTCCGGCACTTGCGGGCGATCATCACGTTGGGGTCCGGCGTCGCCACCATGTGGGTGGGGACCAGATCGGCGATCTGGTCGAACCACCAGGCCGACAGCTGGTTGAGGACCTGGCCGCGGTACGGGACCGTTCCCAGCACCCGGTCGAAAGCTGACAGGCGGTCGGTGGCGATCAGCGCCAGGCGCTCACCCAGATCCACCACGTCGCGCACCTTCCCCCGCACCACCGGACCGATGTCCTCCACGGCGGCGGGGTCGATCCCGGTGAACGGCCGGGCCATCGCCGGGCCGAGGTCGACGCCGGACCCCTTACCGGGCGGCATCGACGAACGCCTCGAAGAGAGCCAGGCCCTGGCCCCCGGGCGGCCCACCCGGCCGTTGCCAGTCGGCCACGTGATCCTCCGGATGCGGCATCAGCCCGACCGCCGTCCCGGTCGGGTCGCATAGGCCGGCGATGTCGGCCACCGAGCCGTTGGGGTTGGCCGGGTACTGCCCGCCCGCCACCCGGTCCCCTCCCGCGTGGCTGTCATCCGACAGGTAGCGGAAGGCGACCAGCCCGCTGTCCTCCAGGTTTCTGACGACCTCGGGGTCGGTCACGGCCACCCGGCCCTCGCCATGCGCCACCGGGCACCGGATCAGGGCGCCCTCGATGGTGCCCAGCCATCCGGACCGGCAACCGGGCTCGACGCGCAGGTTCACCCAGCGACATTCGAAGCGCCCGTTGGCGTTGTCGGTGAGCGTCACCCGTCTCGGCGCTCCCGGTTCCCCGAGCAGGCCGGACTTGAGCAACGCCTGGAAGCCGTTGCAGATTCCCAGGACGGGCCGCCCCGACCGTACAGCCCCGGCCAGCTCCTCGTACAGCCACGTCCGGAGCTCGAGAGCCAGGCGGGTTCCGGCGCCCAGAGCGTCGCCGTAGGAGAACCCACCGGGAAGCAGCAGGGCGGCGAAGCCGGACATCGACACCGCTCCCGCACGGAGGTCGTTCATGGAGACGATGCTCGGGTCTCCTCCGGCCAGCTTCACAGCCAGCGCGGCCTCCGCATCGCGATTGGTCCCAGGGGAATGCAGGATGAGGATCGGCGGCGCTGCTACGGCATCCTCCTACGGGCTGTTGTCACAGGTTCCTTCCTCAAGGGCGTCCGTCCGGGGCTGTTCCTCGCCCGGTGAAGGCTCGCACCGCCGCACCGAGGTCGATCGTAACCGGCTCGCGGCCGGCCGCCGGCCCGGTCACACCTATACGGATGGAAGGCGCTGCGGTCACCGCACCGATACGGCGTCCGAGCGAACCCAGCCGGGCCGCTATGCGGTCGCGCCGCGCCCGGGGCGACTCCAGCAGCAACCGGCCAGGCGCTTCGTTGGTGAGCGCGACCACGACACTCTCTCCTGGAGCCGGGACGGTCACGTCGACCCCGAGCCGACCACCGACTGCCATCTCGGCCACCGCCGCCGCGACGCCGCCGTCGCTCACGTCGTGGGCGGCGGTGACGCTTCCCTCTGCGATCAGCCGGTGCGCCGCCAGGTAGCGCCGCAGGGGATCCTCCACCGCCGGCGGGACCAGCCGGTCACCGATGCTCATCAACGCGTCCACGAGCGAACCCCCGAGCCGCTCCGAGGGCTCCCCCACCAGCCAAAGATCGTGACCGGTGCGGGTAAGGGCGCTGCCGATCGTCCGGTGCAGGTCGGGAACCAGTCCCAGGGCCGATATGAGCAGCGTGCCGGGGATCGCCTCCCCGGCGAACTCGTTGAACAAACTGTCCTTGCCGGAGATGAAGGGCATGCGGTAGCGGCGGGCCCCCTCCAGGCATCCCTCCACCGCCCTTGCCAGCGATCCGAGCCGGTCCGGCTTGGTGGGGTCGCCCCAGCAGAAGTTGTCGAGCAGAGCGACCCGTCCGGGATCGGCCCCCACCGCGACGAGATTGCGCACCGCCTCGTCGATGGCGTGCATGGCCATCGCCCAGGGATCGAGCCGCCCGATACGCGGGTTGATGCCCACGGCCAGCGCCACGGCCATGTCATGGCCCCAGGTTCCCAGGGGTTTGAGCACCGCACCGTCTCCCGGCCCGGCGGGCCCGCCCCCCCCCCACCGCCCCGCGCAGGGGCCGCCCCCGGGGCGGAATTGACGGAGGGGGGGGGGCGCG
>VXRE01000125.1:12378-30080 GCA_009838635.1 Acidimicrobiia bacterium
TGCGCCTGGGTTTTGTCAGGGGCCCAGGTTCCCAGGGGTTTGTGCTCCGAACGGTCTCCCGGGCGGTCGTCCCGTAGGCGGACGAAGGGCGGGCCGACGGTTCCTCCCCGGACCTCATGGTCGTAGGTACGGACGATGGCCTCCTTCGAGGCGACGGTCGGATGGGACAGGAGCTCGAGAACGAGCCGGGCCGGGTCGGCATCGGGTACGCGCACGGGCGCCGGTGTCGGGTCGGCCCATCGCCCGACCATCTCCCGTCGCGGGACACCTCCGTGGAGGAAGTCCATGGGGAGATCGACCACCGGCGTCTCGCCGTAACGCACCACCAGACGTCCGGTACCGGTGAACGAACCGAGGTCGGTCATCTCCACGTCGTGACGGTCGCACAGGCGGCGGAGGGTCTCGACATCGCCGGGCGGTACCGCCATGACCATGCGCTCCTGGGCCTCGGACAGCCAGATCTCCCACGGTTCCAGGCCCTCGTACTTCAAGGGTGCTCCCGCCAGGTCCACCTCTGCGCCGAGGTGCTCGCCCATCTCGCCCACCGCCGACGAGAACCCGCCCGCGCCGCAGTCGGTGATGGCGTTGTAGAGGCGGCGGTCGCGAGCCTCCTCGACCACCTCGATGCAGCCCTTCTCGGTGATCGGATCGCCGATCTGCACCACCGTCCCGGCCTGCTCGGCGGTCGCCTCGTCCATCCCGGCGGACGAAAAGGTGGCGCCGTGGATGCCGTCCCGACCGGTCCGGCCCCCGATGGCGATGATCCGGTCACCGACTCCCGGATCGGTGGGATGCGATCCGGACGGCAGCAGGCCCAGCGCGCCGCAGTAGACGAGCGGATTGGCGATGTATCCCTCGTCGTAGAGCACCGCGCCGTTGACGGTGGGAAGGCCCAGCTTGTTGCCGTAGTCGCCTATTCCGGCCACCACTCCGTCGCGAACCCTCCGGGGATGGAGGACACCGGCCGGCAGATCCCGGTCTGCCAGATCGGGAGGCCCGAAGCAGAGGACGTCGGTGCAGGCGATGGGCCGCGCCGACACTCCCATCACGTCTCGAACCACCCCGCCGATACCCGTATTGGCACCCCCGAATGGTTCCAACGCCGAAGGATGGTTGTGGGTCTCGACCTTGAAGGCGAGGTCGAAGTCATCGTCGAAGGCAACGATGCCGGCGTTGTCGTCGAAGGCCGAGCGGAGCCACGGTGGATCGAGTTCCTCGGTGACCGTCCGCAGCGCCGCCAGCAGGCCGTCGTAGTGAGCGACGGTGACGGAGCCGTCCGCCCCGGTGTGCTCCAGGCGGACACGGGCCCGGAACGTCTTGTGCATGCAGTGCTCCGACCAGGTCTGGGCCAACGTCTCCAGCTCGGCATCGGTCGGATCCCTTCCCTCATCCCCGAAGTGTTCCTGGATGGCCCGCATCTCGGCCAGGTCCAGCGAGAGGAGACGCTCCCGGCTGAGACTCATGAGATCCGCGTCCGCCCGGCCGGACAGCCGGACGGAATCGACGCGGGCGCCCGCCTTGGCCGGTGCGTCGAAGGAGGGCGGTATGGAACCGAGCGAATACTGCTCGATGGTGTCGTTGGCCAGCAGCCGCCTGCTTACGGCCGATACCGCGGCCCCGTCGAGGTCGCCGATCAGCTCGTACCTGCGGGCGGTCGATGCCCGTACCGGGGGCAGTCCCAGGGCGGCCGCGGCCCGCTCGAGCTCCCGCGCCTCGGTGTCGGTGACGCCCGGACGCGGCGCCACCTCCACCGCCGGATGGGGCGTGGTCTCCGGGGGACCCACCACCAGTTGGTCCACCACCGGATCGGCCAGTACCTCGCGGCAGAGCCGGTGGATGTCGTCCGCGGACAGGTCTCCCTGCAGGTAGTGGACCCTGCTGACCCGGCAGGCCACCAGGCCGGGTACGCCCAGGTGGCGAGCTCCCTCCACGATCCGGCCCGCTCTCGGGTCGTCAGAGGATGTCACCTGGATGCGTACAGGCACGCCGCTGTCACCCCCTGACCGCTTGCCCGGGTGGTTGGTCGGCAACTCGGACCGACCTCAAACCGCCGTCCTGCTTACGGCTATCGGGAGACCTCGTCCAGCGCGGCCAGTTGGTCCTCGGAAAGCGTCAGCGACGTGAAATCGATCAGCGGTTCCAGTTGCTCGGGATTGCGGACACCCGCCAGCGCGGCCCCGACCCCCGGCTGGGCAGCCACCCATGCCAGCGCGACGGAAGCAAGCCCGACCCCGTGAGACCCGGACACCTCCTCCATCACGGCGAGTATGCGCCTTCCCCGGTCGTTCAGGTAGGCGGAGGCGGTGCCGGCCCGAGGGCTGTCGACCTGCTGCCCCGACGAGTACTTGCCGGTCAGGAATCCGACCGCCAGCACGTAGTAGGGCAGGAAGGCCCATCCCTCTCGCCGAGCGATGGGGAGGGTGGTCTGCTCGACGCCCCTCTCCACCAGGCTGTACATCTGTTGCAGGGCGATGGGATGGTGGAAGCCGCCGGCCTCCGTGACGCGCACCCATTCCTCGAGACGCTCCGCCGAGTAGTTGGAGAGGCCCAGGTAGCGCACCTTGCCCTCGTCCACCAGTTCCGACAGGGTTCCGATGCTCTCCTCGAGGGGTGTGTCGGGGTCGTCGTAGTGGGTGTAGTAGAGGTCGATGACATCCGTGCCCAGACGCCTGAACGAGGCTTCCACGGCGGCCCTGATCGTGGCGGGGGCCAGACCCTTGTAGTCGGGATGGTGGCTGACCTTGGTGGCGATCACCATGTCATCGCGGTTGCCCCGGTTCTTCATCCACCGGCCGATGATGGTCTCGGACTCACCTCCCACATTTCCCGGCGCCCAGGCCGAATACGAGTCCGCGGTGTCGAGAAAGTTGCCACCGGCTGCGGCGTAGGCGTCCAGGACCGCGCACGAGGTGGCCTCGTCAGCCGTCCAGCCGAATGTGTTCGTCCCCAGTGCCAACGGGTACACCTCCAATTCGGAGCCGCCTAGTGGTCGTCGGGGCGGGGTTCTGTTCAGGGCATCCTCCTCACGTGATGTCAGGTATTCAAGCAAACGGCGTTCGCGGATTGGCGGCAGCGGGCGGGACGATCCCCGACCATTGACCCCCACCTCAGGCCTGTCACAGCCTCATGTCATAATCGGCTGGTGGCGAATCACACAGTGGGAAGGGTGCTAGGCACCGATGATGCGACGCCGCTCGAGTTCTGGGTAGCGGTCGCGAACGGTCAGCACCTACAGCTTGACGACATCGTCGCGCTCGACCGGAGCCTGCCGACCGGCGAAGTCGTGTCGATCTACGGGATCGTCGGGCAGGTGCGGGCGCGTCATGAAGGAGCTCGGTTCGACTCCGACGTGTTCCTGATCGCCGATGGTGTCCTGCCCGCGGACGTGGCGGAGGCAGCCCAGATCCAGGTCACCCGGGTCGTACCGGAAACGTTCGTTCCGCCGCTGCCGGGCGCCGAGGTACGTAGGGCCGTCGACGAGGAACGCGACGAGGCGCTCGACATGACCGATGTCGAACATAGGCTGCCGGCCGGACTCACGCGCGACGGCCAGCCGGTGGTGCTGGACCTCGAGTTCATCGACGGCACCAAGGGCGCCCACGTCAACATCTCGGGGATCTCCGGCGTCGCCACCAAGACCAGTTACGCCACGTTCCTGCTCTACTCGCTGTTCAACTCCGGCGTGCTGGGCGCCGCCGCCACGAACACCAAGGGACTCATCTTCAACGTCAAGGGCGAGGACCTGCTCTTCCTCGACCATGCGAACACCCGCCTCGACGATACGGAGCGGGCCCGCTACGCCGCGCTCGGACTCGAAGCCGGCCCCTTCCGGTCCATGAGGGTGCTGGCCCCGCCGCGCAAGGGTGATCCCAACGCGACGCCGGCCACCGGTGCTCGTACCGCCGATGTCAAACCCCTGTACTGGACCGTCGCCCAGTTCTGCGAGCAAGGGCTCCTGCCGTTCCTGTTCGCCGATGCCGAGGACGAGCGCCAGCAGTACACCATCGTAGTGCAGTCGGTCACGGCGCAGCTGCAGCGTTGCGCGATGCAGTCCCACACCTCGGACGGCGCCGTACGGATCGACGGGAGGACGGCGCGCACCTTCTCCCAGTTGGTCACGATCATCTGCGACAAGCTGCTTCCGGACGACCCGGACGAGGACGCCGATCCGCAGTGGACCGGGCGATCGATCTACACCGGGACGATCAACGCGTTCGTGCGTCGCCTCTCCTCGGCGGAACGGCACGTCGCACACCTCATACGGGCCGACATCGACGATGCCGAGACGCACGCCATCGATCTCGACTCCCAGCAGGTGACGGTCGTCGACCTGCACATGCTCCATGACCGGGCGAAGCGTTTCGTGGTCGGCGTCGTACTCCGGCAGGCATTCGAGGCGAAGGAAGCCGCCGGCACCGCCGAGCCGCTGCAGTTCGTGGTCCTGGACGAGTTGAACAAGTACGCGCCCCGTGACTCGTCGAGCCCGATCAAGGAGATCCTGCTCGACGTGGCGGAGCGGGGCCGCAGCCTCGGGATGATCCTCATCGGCGCCCAGCAGACGGCCAGCGAGGTGGAACGGCGGGTGGTCTCGAACTCCGCGATCCGGGTGGTCGGCCGGCTCGATGCCGCCGAGGCCGGGCGGGAGCAGTACGGGTTCCTGCCGGCTGTGCAGCGGCAGCGGGCCACGATCCTGAAGCCCGGTTCGATGTTCGTCTCCCAGCCCCGCCTCCCCGTTCCCGTACTACTCGAGTTCCCGTTCCCGGCATGGGCCACCCGCGTGGCGGAGGCTGATCTGAGTGGAGGGCGAAGCGATCAACCTGCCGACCCCTTCGACGGGCTGACCTGAGCCCTGGGCCTTGAAACTCCTCCACACTTCGGACTGGCACGTAGGAAGGACGATCCGGGGAGCATCGCGGGCGGATGAGCACACCGCCGTCCTGGCCGAGATCGCGCAGGTAGCGGCTCGCGAGGAGGTCGATCTGGTCATCGTGGCGGGAGACCTGTTCGACTCGGCCGCTCCGTCCGCCGAGGCGGAGAGCATCGTCTACCGCGCCCTCCTAGATCTGGCGGACACCGGGGCCGACGTCGCCGTGATCGCCGGCAATCACGACAACCCCCGCCGGCTCCGGGCGGTCGCTCCCCTGCTGCGGCTCGGACAGGTACACGTGGTTGCCGAGCCGACCCGTCCCGAAGACGGCGGCGTCATCGAATTGCGCGCCCGTGACGGATCGGACGTGCGGCTGGCGATGCTTCCCTTCGTGTCCAAGCGCGGCATAGTGCGTGCCAAGCACCTCATGGCCGGAGAAGCCTTCGAGAACGCCCAGCACTACAGCGATCGGCTACGCCTCCTGATCGAACGACTGTGCGAGCCGTTCGGCACCGACACTGTGAACCTTTTGACGACCCACGCCTTCGTACTCGGCGGCCAGGCCGGAGGTGGCGAACGTCCGGCCCACCTGGTCGAGGAGTACGCCATCACGGCACAGTCCTTCCCCGTCACGGTCGGGTACGGCGCGCTCGGGCACCTCCACCGTCCACAGACCGTCAGACACCCGCTCCACTACTGCGGTTCGCCGCTGCAGCTGGACTTCGGCGAGGCCGAGCAGGTCAAGCAGGTGAACGTGGTCGCCCTCGAGCCGGGCACACCGGCCGATGTCGTAACGGCGCGCCTCACAGCCGGCCGCCAACTGCGGACGCTGACGGGCACCCTCGAGGAACTGAGTTCGGTGAGCGTGGACGACGACGCCTGGCTGAAGGTGGTCGTCCAGGGTCCGGGCCGGGCCGGGCTGGCGCAGACCGTGCGAGAACTCCTCGGCCCGGGCGTGGTGGACGTGCGGGTTGAATCACCTGCTTCGGAAACTCCAAAGCGGAACCTCGATCATCGCAGCCGGTCGCCGCAGGAGCTCTTCGGCGAGTACCTCGATCACGAGAACATCGAGGACCGCCGGATCCGCGATCTCTTCGGGCAACTGCTCGATGAGCAGAGCGATGCACCTGCCGGGCTGGGCCGATGAGGCCGTTGCGGATCTCGATGAAGGGCTTCGGGGCGTTCCGCGAGCGGACGGACATCGATCTTGCCGATGTGGACCTCGTCGCGCTGGTAGGACCGACCGGATCGGGCAAGTCGACGATCATCGACGCCATCACCTTCGCCCTCTACGGAACGGTCGCCCGCTACGAGGACAACCGGCTGGTAGCGCCGGTGATCAACCAGACCAGCAACGAGGCCCGGGTAGCGCTCGACTTCGAGCTCGACGGGCAGGTCATGACCGCTGTCCGCATCGTGCGCCGGACTACGGGCGGCGGAGCGACCACCAGGGAGGCACGCCTCGAGCGGGGCGCCAACGTTCTCGCCGACGACGCCACCTCCATGTCTCAAGAGGTCGAGGGGGTTCTGGGGCTGGATGTGGCGCAGTTCAACCGAACGGTCGTGCTGCCGCAGGGAAAGTTCGCCACCTTCCTCCATGACAAGCCCGGCGACCGTCAAAGGACCCTCGTCCGGCTGCTGGGCATGGAGTTGTACGGGCGGATAGGCCGGGCTGCGCGGCAGCGAGCGGCCCGGGCTCGCAACCATGTCGAGGCCCTCCAGCCGGACTTCGAAAGGAAGACGGGAGAACTCACCGACCAGGGGCGTGACGTGCTCACGAATCGCATCCGGGAACTCGACGCGGCCCATTCGCGGTTCAAGGCCGACCGGGAAGCGATCAGCACCCTCGACGCCGATCTGCGCGACCTCGATGCCGAAATCGGACGGCTCGACGACCAGCGGCATCGCATGGAAGGGATCGCGGCGCCGGCCGGCCTCGCCGAATTGGCCGATCAAATCACAGAGGCGGCCAGGGCGCGGATCCAGACCGAGGAGCGGCGTCGAGACCTGGGCACGAAGAGACGGGCAGCCAGGGAGGCGCTCCAGAACGGCCCCGATGTCGCCACCGTTCAGTTGGGTCTGAAAACGCACTCCGAACTCGCGCAACGAACACGAGAGCACGAAGCGGTCGTCGAGCAACGTGACAGAGCAGCCCGAACGCACGAGTCGGCCAAGGCAGCCGCCGATCGGGTCCGCGCCAAACAGACGGAACTGGACCGGCGCCTTGAACAGGCCAGGGAGTCGGAGGACAGGGCGCGGGCCGCCCTCGCCGCCGGAGTCACGGTTGCCCAGGTCGAAGCGTGGACGGCTGCTCACGCTCGCCATCAGGCTGCCTCGAAGGCGACCGTCCGGGCCACCCAGGCCGCCCGGTCTGCCGAGGCGGCGCTCCGGCCGACGAAAGCGGCTCTCGCGGAGGCCGAAACGGCGGCCTCGGAGAGTTCGGCGCGGCTCGTGGCACTTCGCCGGCACGCCGGTGTCGCCGGTCATGTCGACCTGCTCGAGGTGGGATCGGACTGCCCTCTCTGCCTGCAGGAGGTGCACGAACTGCCCACCCATGACCTCGACATCCACGTGCGGCAAGCGCAGACGGACGACGAAGCCGCCCAAGCCGCCCGGGTAGAGGCCAAGCAGGCCTTCGAGAACGCCGACAGAGAGCTGATCAAGCGGCGCGCGGACGCTTCATCCGCCCTGAAGAACCTGGCGGAGTGCGAGTCCGAGATCGAGTCAGTCCCGCCATCCGACCAGCTCGACACCCTCCGGGCACAGTCTGCGGAACAGGCCGAGGCTGTTCGCTCCGCGGGAGAAGCGACACGCGAAGCTGACGCGGCTGCGAGCCAACACCGGAAGTCGGCCGGCTATGCAGAGACTCTCGATGGCGAGCAGGTCGCGGAGGGGCGCGTCACCCGGCTGGGCGTGTCCGAGGACCTCCTCCGCTCCCAACTCATGTCGCTCCGCGCCAATGTCGCCGAACTCCCCGACGAGCGCGAACTGGGCGCTCAACTGGCGGAGGCCGACCGCTTGAAGGATGAGTTGGGCGAAGCAGACTCCGGCTTCAACGACGCCGACGCCGCCTACGAGACGGCAACCGCCGAACTGGATAAGGTGAACCGCCGCCGCGACCAGGCCACCAAGCTGTTGCATGAGAGCCGCGACCGCGTCGCCGCCTTCGGCCCCCCCACCATCGATACGTCCGATCCGGCGGCGGCGTGGGACGTCCTGACCGGGTGGATCCGAGACCAGGTACGCGCCGCAGCCGCCGAACGGAAAGCGGCCACCGACCTGAAGTCATCGAAGGCGAACCATCGTTCGGCGGTCGTCCACTCGCTCAGGGAACGATGTTCCGCAGTCCTCGGCGGTGTCGATCCGGGCGCATCGGTGGAGGATCTGGGTGAGCTGCTCACAAAGGGCCGCGCTGCCTCCGCTACGGAACTCGATCACTTCGACCGGCGACGTGACGAGCTCGAGGAACTGCGGCAACGCATCGACGTTCAGAGAGACCGGGCCACGGTGGCGACCCATCTCGGACGGCTGCTCCGCAGCGACGGCTTTGAACGCTGGCTGATGGAGGCTGCGCTCGATCAACTGGTCGATCGGGCCACCGGACGGCTGTTCGAGCTGTCGGACGGCCAGTACTCCCTCACGGTCCACAAGAACGACTTCGCGGTGCGGGATCACACCAACGCCGACGAGGTACGGAGTGCCCGGACCCTATCGGGCGGCGAGACGTTCCTGGCGTCGCTGTCGCTTGCTCTCGCTGTGGCCGACGCCACCGCGGAACTGGCCGCCGAGGGCGCACCGAGGATGGAGTCGATCTTCCTCGACGAAGGCTTCGGAACGCTCGATCCTCACACCCTCGACACCGTCGCCACGGCAGTCGAGGAGCTCGGGACCACCGGGCGCTTCGTGGGGATCGTCACCCATATCCGGGAGCTCGCCGACCGCATGCCGGTACGGCTGGAGGTCACCAAGACAGGGGGATCAGCGACCGTCGAACGGATCGAGACCTGATGGAGTTCAGCGTCGAGTCGTGGGCGCCCGAGTACGGATCGTCCCTCAACCTGCCATCCGTGGAGGACACCGGCGACCGGGCCGATGCCACCGTAGAGCGGGCGCTCGATGAGTGGGCGCCGATCGACCCGGCGCCTGCGCGCAGTCCTGGTGAGATCGCTTTCATCGATGGAATCCAGCGCATCGACGCCCGCATCTGGATACACGAGAACGGCATCTCCACGCCCGCCGTCTGCGTGTCGGTGGCCGCCGGTGCGACGGTCTGCGCGCCCGGAACGGCCACCACCGAGGGCGTGCGGGTCGCCCGTGCGCTCATCGCTCCCGCCTCCTCCACGGCGGGGCCGATCGGCACCCGCCACGCCACTTACGAGTTCGTGCCCGCTCAAGATGGGACGCCCGAGGCCACCTACCTGGCGATCCACGGACGCCGTACCGAACTCGAGGTCGGTGTGGCCCGCTCCGTCTCCTGCGGTCTCATCGTGTTCGACGGCCCCCTGCGCGGATATAACGACCCGCAGAGCGTCGGCTACATCAAGACCCATCACAAGGTCTACCTCCCAAACGCGGTACAGCCGATACTCGGCGACCTAGCCGACGGGCAGCGAACACCCCTCTTCTTCCTCAGCGGAGGTCAGGCTCGCGGGCGCTGGTCCTGGTACCTGCGCCTTCCCGGCCCAAGGGTTCACCCGATGTCGGGGATCGTCCGGCTCGAACTCCCGGGGACCGGCACTGCGGCCGAGGCAGTGGAACGTGCCGGGCACGTCAGCGCCTGCCTGCCGTACTTCGCCAGCGAACCCCACAAGGAGCCACGGGCGCCCCAGAACCTGTACCCGATAAGCGGTATCGAGAGGGAACTGCGCAGGCGACTCGGGGATGCCCTCCTGCTCGAACGCGCTCTACGCATCGCCGCGGGACACGCGACTTGAGCAGCGCTTCAGGGATATCCTGAAGTCACTCAGGGAGCGCGGGAGGATGCGATGCAGCGAACGTGGCAAATGCGGGAAGCGAAGGCCCGGTTCGGCGAACTGCTCCGGAAGAGCCTTGCCGAGGGTCCTCAGATCGTCACCTACCGCGGTGTGGAGACAGCGGTCGTAGTCCCGATCGAGCAATGGCGTCGGATGGAACGGTCCAAACGACGAAACATCAAAGACTGGTTGCTTGCGCCAGAGGCGCGCACGGAGACACTCGTGCCACCAAAGGGAGCGATGGGACTGCGCCTACGACGAACCTAGGTGTACTCTCCGGGGGTCCCACCCGAGATGGCGGTGGTTCAGAGCAGGAATGCGGCGGAACGCTGGCTTGGCCTAGTGCGATACAGGATCGAACTAACCCGCGTTTTCGCCTCCTGTAGCGACTGACGGCCGCAGCAGGTCACAAGAAGTCTCACCCGGGTCGTTCGCTTCGTGCCGTCATACACCGGTTGTTTAGGGCTGTTGAGGTCATCCGCGTTCGGCTTCCAGGCGGAGGACCGAGCCGAAGGCGTTAAGTACGTAAACCTCTCCGGCGTGGTCGGTGCCGAAGGCGACCACTTGCCCGGCGTTGCCCACCTGCTCGGTCCAGTCCTGCGGTTCGTCGAACGGTTCCCCGATCGGGAAGCTGCGTAGGTAACCCCCGCAGTAGTCGGAGAACAGGTAATGCCCGTACAACTCGGGGATCTCCTCACCCCGGTACACCACTCCCCCCGTGATCGAGCAGGTCCCGGAGTCGGCGTGCGAGATTTCCAACACCGGGAGGGTCAGGCCCGAGGCATCGCAGTCCGAGGGGGGATCGAAGCAGTGGAGCCCTTCGGTGATCGGCCAGCCGTAGTTCAACCCGCCGGCGGCGACCGGCGCCACCGAGACCTCCTCGAAGAGGTTCTGCCCTACGTCGGCGATGACGATCAGGCCGGACGGATGGTCGATCACGAACCGCCACGGATTGCGAAGGCCGATCGACCACACATCCGGAGCGGGGAAGGGATTGCCGGGGGCGGGAGACGCAATACCGGGCACGGAGACATCGAACCGGAGCAGGGCGCCCAGGGGGGTCCGCTCGTTCTGGCCGTGGCCGAACTGGTCATTCGCCCCGCCGCCGTCGCCGAGGCCCATGTAGAGGTAGCCGTCGGGGCCGAAGGCGATCGTCCCTCCGTTGTGGTTGGCGGCGGGCTGGGCAAGGCGGAACAGCACGGCCCCCTCTGCGTCCACCGCACCGTCCGCAACCGTGTATTCCGCCAGGACCGTGTCCCCGTTGAGCGCCGAGTAGTGGACGAAGAGGCGGCCGGAGTCCGGGTAGCCGGGATGGAGGGCGAAGCCCAGCAGGCCCTGCTCACCCCGGTTGCGGACCCGATCGCTGATGTCGAGCCACGGTTCGTCCGCCAACCGGCCGTCACCGTACATCCACAGGCGGCCCTCCTTCGAGGCGATTAGCAGCCGGGAGGTTCCGGGCACCGGCGCCAGATCGATCGGGAACGGTACGTTCGCCACCTCGCGATAGGCCAAGGAACGGAGCGGCGGGAGGGTCGTGGTGGTCACAACCTCCGAGACCGCCACCGTTGTCGGAGGCGAGGTCGTGACGGTCGGCTCGGGTACCTCCTCCGACATCCGCTCCGTGGTGTCTACTTCGGCCACCGCCGCGGAGGTCGTGGTGCTTGCCAGAACGGGCGCCGCCGTGGTCGAGGTGGGGGTGGACGTCGTGGTGGTCGGCGCCGTGACCACATCGGGCTGCTCGGGCGCGCCGCAAGCCACCAGCGTCACGAGAACGATCGGTGCCGTGGCCCATCTGCGCATGCCGAGACAGTATCGCCCTGAGACATGTAACGCCGGACCCGGCCGGTGCTACCGTCCGATAGTCCCCGATCCCGGATTTCGACCCTTGACCGAACTGGCACGAAACGACCGCAAAACCATCTTCGGTTGGGCCATGTACGACTGGGCCAACTCCGCCTTCATCACCACACTCGGCGCGGTGGTCGCCCCGTTCTTCTCCTCGGTGATCGTGCCGGAAGGAGGGTGGAACGGCTGGTCGGCCGAGACCATCTGGGCGGCCGTTGTGTCAATCGGCTCCACGGTCCTGTTCCTGAGCATGCCGATCCTCGGGGCGATCGCCGATTTCAACTCGGCCAAGCGCAGGTTCCTCCGCAACTGCGCCGTGGCGGGGGGAGTCCTGGCGCTGGCGCTGCCCTTCGTGCCCGACGGCGCGGTTCCGTTGTTCCTCGTGATAGCCGTCACCGCCCACATCGGGTTCGTGGCGTCCAACGTCTTCTACGACGCCTTCCTGCCGGGCCTGACCACGGAGGACACCATCGACCGGGTGTCCTCCAAGGGCTACGCGTTCGGCTACGTGGGCGGTGGGCTCTATCTGGCGCTGGGTCTGGCCCTGATCCTGTCCAGCGGCGACGGCGGCTTCACGGGGCTGTCGACCAGCGGTGCCGCCCGCGTGGTGATCTTCGGCTCTGGAGTGTGGTGGATGGGGTTCGCCGCCTACGCCCTGCGCCGCCTGCCGGAGGTGGGCGAGGCCTCCCCGTTGCCCTCCCGCTACCGCGGGATGCGACCCTGGCGGGCATATGCGGCTATCGGCTTCGGCAGGACCATCGGCACGGCCAGGAAGCTGGTCGGGTACCCGCAACTGCTGCTGTTCGTGGTGGCCTTCCTCTTCTACAACGACGGTACCCAGACAGTGATCAACATCTCGGGGTCGTACGCATCCGAGACCCTGGATCTCGAGCTCGCGGAGATCTCGACGGCTTTTCTCATCGTCCAGTTCGTCGCCTTCGGGGGGGCGCTCTTCTTCGGGATGCTTGCTGACCGGATCGGCGCGAAGCGGGCCATAATCTGGTCTCTGGTCGGCTGGTCCCTCATCGTCGTGGCGGCCTACTTCCTGCCCGCCGGAGAGGCCATGCCGTTCTACATCATCGCCGTGGTGGTCGGATGGGTGCTCGGTGGCGTGCAGGCGCTCAGCCGCAGCCTGTACGCGACGATGATTCCGGAGCAGGCCGCCGCCGAGTTCTTCGGCTTCTACAGCGTCTTCTCCAAGTTCTCCGCCATCTGGGGACCGCTCGTGTTCAGCGTCGTGAGCCACAGGACAGGATCCGGCCGCCCGGCCGTTCTCTCCATCGTCGCGTTCTTCGTGATCGGAGGCTTCCTGCTGGCGAAGGTGAACGTGGACGAAGCGCGGGCTTCAACGAAGGAGTGGACCGCCGGTTGAGACCGGTCGGATGGTCGGGCGGGTTACCGGGCAGCGGCCATGCCGGACAGCGCCACTACCATGCCCGAGTCTCGGGAGGTAAAGATGAAGATCACGCAAGAGTTCCAGGTAGCCGGCGCCCCCGCCAACGTGTTCGGCTTCTTCCAGGACGTGGCATCGGTGGCCCAATGCATGCCGGGCGCCGAACTCAGCGACGACCACGGCGACGGCAGCTACACCGGATCGGTCTCGGTCCGGCTCGGCCCGATGACGGCTCGATTCGAGGGCCGGGCCACCATCACGTCCGACCCGGAGACGATGACCGGCAACATCGTAGGCAAGGGTGTGGACAGGCGGGGCGGTTCGCGAGGCAACGTGACGGTGGACTACGCGCTGGCGGCTTCGGATGGAGGCACCACGGTGGCCGTCGACGCCGACATCACCATTTCCGGCACGGCGGCGCAGTTCGGCCGTACCGGGCTCCTCAACCAGATCACGCAGCGCCTGATCCAGCAGTTCGTGGACTGCCTCGAGGCGAAGCTCGGGGCGGAGGATCCCGAGGATGCCGCCGCTATCGAAGCCGGAGAGGTGAAAGGCGTTTCCCTGGTCGCCTCCACGGTGGGCTCCAGCGTGGCTAAGGGCGCCAAGAAACTGCTCGGACGGGACTGATCCCCTAGCCGAGAGTCGCTTCGATCACATACTCCAGGCAGGCGATGAACGCCTCCATATCCGAGCGGGGTATGGAGGGCCAGAGCCCGATACGGAGATGGTTTCCGTCCTTGTGATAGGGCTCTGTGTCCACGATCCCGTTGGCCCGCAGGGTGGCGGCCAGATGGGCCCAGGACAACGGCCGGTGGAAGTCGATGGTGGCGCCGACCTGCGAGCGCATGCTCGGCTCCGGGACGAACGGCTCCGCCATCGGGTGTTTCTCGGCCCATCCGTAGAGCATCGCGGCGTTGGCGGCACACCTCTCGGAGGACCAGGCCAGGCCGCCCTGCGCGTTCATCCACTCCACGGTGTCGGCCAGCATGAAGATCGTGGCCAGAGCGGGGGTGTTGTAGGTCTGGTCCTTGACCGACTGTGACACCGCAGACGACAGCGACAGGAACGGGGGAATCCACCGGCCCGATCCCGCGATCCTCTCGATCCTCTCCAGCGCCCTCGGCGAACACAGGGCTATGTACAGCCCGCCGTCCGCTCCGAAGGCCTTCTGCGGCGAGAAGAAGTAGACGTCGAACTGCCTGGGATCGACCTGCATCGCCCCGGCCGCGGACGTGGCATCCACCACGGTCAGGCCGCCCGCCTCCACCCGCCGGACGGGCATGGTGACCCCCGTGGAGGTCTCGTTGTGGGTTAGGGCATAGAGATCGATGCGGTCCGATGGAGACGGCACGGGATGCGTACCGCGCTGCGACTCGATCACGTCGGGCTCTTCAAGGTGGGGGGCGCCGGAAACCACTCCGACGAACTTCGAGGAGAACGCTCCGAACTTGAGGTGCTGGCTGGCCCGTTCGATCAGGCCGAAGGCAGCTGCGTCCCAGAAACCGGAGGCGCCGCCGTTGCCGAGCACTACCTCGTAGCCGTCGGGCAGGTCGAACAGCTCGGTGAGCCCGGACCTGACCCGCCCGACCATATGACGCACCGTGAGCTGTCGGTGCGAGGTGCCCATGTAGGCCGAGCCCGATTCCGCCAGGCGGTCCAACGTGCTCTGGCGCACCCTGGTGGGGCCGCATCCGAACCGGCCGTCGGCGGGCAGCAGATGGCGCGGGATACGGATCGAGGTGTCTTCTGGCATGTCTATCGTTCCCTCTCCAGGACCCGATGCGGAGAACGTGATGTCAGGATTATCGCAGCGAATCGAATCCATGGCCGAATCGGCCACCATGGCGATTACCGCCAAGGCGAGGGCCCTGCGCGCCGCCGGGCACGACGTGATCGGCTACGGCGCGGGCGAGCCCGACTTCCCCACCCCCGAACCGATCGTGGCGGCCGCCAGAGCCGCTGCCGCCGACGTAGCGATGCACAAGTACACCCCGGCGCCCGGCCTCCCGGAACTGCGGGAGGCGGTGGCCGCCAAGACCCTGCGGGATTCGGGATACGAGGTGGCGCCTTCGCAGGTGATCGTCACCAACGGGGGCAAGCAGGGCGTCTACACGGGGATCCACTGCCTGGTCGATCCCGGTGACGAGGTGCTGCTACCGGCGCCCTTCTGGGTCACCTACCCGGCTGTGGTGGAGCTGGCCGGCGGCGTGACCATCCCCATTGACACCGATGAGCACAGCGGCTTCAAGGTGACGGTGGATCAGCTGGAGGCCGCCCGCACGCCCCGGACCAAGCTGCTGATCTTCGTCTCCCCCTCTAACCCGACCGGTGCCGTGTACAGCGCGGCCGAGATCGCCGAGATCGGCCGTTGGGCGGTGGATCGCGGTGTGTGGGTCCTGACCGACGAGATCTACGAGCACCTCGTGTACGGGGACGCCTCGTTCGCGTCGCTGCCGGTGGAGGTGCCGGAATTGGCCGAACGTTGCGTGATCGTCAACGGCGTGGCCAAGACCTACGCCATGACCGGATGGAGGGTGGGCTGGATGATCGCTCCGGACCACGTGACCAGAGGGGCGACCAAGCTGCAGGGCCACCTGACATCCAACGTGGGCAACATCGCGCAGGCCGGCGCCATCGCGGCCGTGTCCGGTCCTCTGGACGACGTGCACATGATGCGCGAGGCGTTCGACCGGCGCCGGAAGATCATGCACCGGATGCTCAACGAGACCCGGGGCATCGAATGCATCGAACCCGAAGGGGCTTTCTACTGCTTCGCCTCTGTTCGCGGATCACTCGGCCGCCGCGTCGGAGACGCCCGCCCCGCCACCTCCCTGGAACTCGCCGACGTCTGCATAGACCAGGCCGGAGTCGCCTTCGTACCCGGCGAGGCATTCGGGGCACCGGGATACGCCCGCTTCTCCTACGCCCTAGGCGACGAGGACCTCGTGACCGGCCTCACCAGGCTCCAAGACCTCCTGGGCACCGCTTGAGAGGCCGCAGGAGCTATGGACCTACTCGTCTCGTCCTGAGCAGGACCGCTCAACAACCCGCGTGAGCCGCCGGCTATCGAGACCCGAGGGCGACGTGTTCGGGTCTCACCGGGGTGCGGTTGAGTTCTAGGCCGGTGGCGTCGCGGATGGCGGCCACCACTGCGGCCGTGGACGAGACGGTGGGCGGCTCCCCCACTCCCTTGGCGCCGAAGGGGCCGAACGAGCTCGGTTCCTCGATCACCTCGATCTCGATGGGCGGGGCGTCCAGGAAGGTGGGCAGCAGGTAGTCGGTGAAGGTGGGGTTCTTGATCACGCCGTCCTCGACCACGATCTCCTCGAGGGTGGCCAGGCCGATCCCTTGCATGGTCCCGCCCTCAATCTGGCCCACCACCGACCGGGGGTTGATCATGAAGCCCACGTCCTGGACCGTGTCGACCTGCACCACCCGGAAGAGTCCCAGTTCCTGGTCCACATCGACCACGGCCCTATGCGCCGCGAAGGCGAAGTCCACGTGGATGTCGCCCTGGCCGTTGTCATCCGGCGCGTCCGTCTGCTGATGGTGGAACCGGGTGTGGTACTCGATGTTCTCCCGGCCGACCAGGTCCTCCATCGGGGTCACAAGGACTCCGTCCTTCCAGACTCCCTCGCCGTCGAGTTCGTCGCCCCCGCCCCGCTCCAGAGCGATCCGGCGGGCCATCCGCGCCGCCTCCATGACCGCTCCCCCGGTCATCTGGGTCTGGCGGGAGGCCGAAGTGGAGCCCGCCGACCCGATCTTGGACGTGTCGTCGTAGTAGACCACCACGTCCTCGATGCCGAGGACGGTCCGTGCGATCTGCGCGCACGCCATTCCGAGACCCTGGCCCACCTCGACCGCCGCCGTGTGCACCTCCACACCGAACGGAGTTATGGCGACCCTGGCCTCCGCGTAGTCGTCGAAGCCGCCGGAGAAGCAGAGGTTCTTGAGCCCGACCGCGTACCCGACCCCCCGCCTCACCATGGGCCGGGAGGTGGTCAGCCCGGTACCGCCCGGTAGCAGGCGTGGATCATCACTGAGGTCCTCCGCCGGCAGGGGCATGCGGCGGAGCCTCTCGAGAATCTCTGTGACAGGCGCCGACGTGTCGATCACCTGCCCGGAGGTGGCCAGAGGATCCCCGCGGCGCACGGCGTTGTGGATCCTGAACTCCACCCGGTCCATGCCCAGGGCATCGGCCAGCTTGTCCATCTGGGCCTCGTGACCGAAGCAGGCCTGCACCGCCCCGAAGCCCCGCATCGCTCCGCAGGGCGGGTTGTTGGTCCGTACGGCCACCCCTTCCACCGACACCGAGTCGCACCGGTAGGGACCGGCGGCGTGGTAGACGGCGTTGCCGACCACCGAGTCGCTGGTCGAGCGGTAGGCGCCCCCGTCGATGATGATCCTCGCCTCGATGCGGCGGAGGGTTCCGTCGGGATCGGCCTCGTGGCGCATCCACAGCTGGGCCGGATGGCGGTGGACGTGGCCCACGAAGCTCTCCGCCCGGCTGTACTCCATCTTCACGGGCCGTCCCGTGTACAGGGCGCTTTTTCACATCTGCCGCTGCCGCCGATTAGAGAGGTGTAGTTGTCGGTGGGGGGCGTATCAGTTATAAAAGGGGGGG
>VXRE01000103.1 GCA_009838635.1 Acidimicrobiia bacterium
GATCAAGTTCCCTGGTTGGCCGGGTCAGCAGATATTGACCATGGCTGGACGATGTTGCGGCGGTGGTGGGGCGTGATCTTGCCCGCAGCTTGCTGCACGCTCCGAAACGATCTACCGGGTCCTCACGTTGTCAAACTCAACATCGCGACCATTACCGCGATCATGATGCCTGTCATGCCGACAATGACGCCGACGATCCACTTGGTCTGAGAGTCGAACCGCTCCTCCATCAACAGCAGCGCGTTGGCGAGGGCCTCACGGGACTCCGCCTGGCGGGCGTCGTCCTTCGCGTCAACGACGGATTCGGTGACGGTCAACGGGCTTTGCTCCTTCTCGCTAACCCTGAACGTACCTTACCCCCACGCTCCAGGCGCGAACCGGGAAGGGTCTAGCCAAGCTCGCCCGCAGCCCTTATAGTTCTGGGAGCGTAAGCAACGCTGGAAGGAGCAGGGCGTGGCATCTACCACCGGCGCAGCCAGACCACAAGCGCCTGCCGACACGTCCAATGGCAGTGGAGCTGTTCTCGAGAGGCTGATTGAGCGTTGGGCTGTTGCCGCCGCTTCGCATGCCAAGGTCCGCGCCATCAACGACCCCAAAGGGCTGATCGCGACCGTAGCTGGTATCGACGGGGCCTGGGGCTTCGGTAACTCCTCCGAGGAGGCACTCGAAGACCTGCAGTCTGTACTGATCGACTGGGCGACACTGAAGCTCCAAGACGGAGATGAAGACATCCCCAGCATGGAGGGCTTGCACCTAGTTGTAGCCAGATGAGCCGACGGCTGGCGCCGATTACCAGACGCGAACTCGTCAAACGGTTCTGGCAGCTCGGTTGGGAGGGCCCGCGGCATGGGGCCAAGCACGACTTCATGGTTAAGGACCGCCTGAAAGTGCGCATTCCCAACGCGCACACACAGGACGTCGGTGTTGGTCTCCTTGCCACCATCTTGAGACAAGCCCACATCTCCCGCGAAGAGTGGCTCAGCGCAAAGTGAACTGCCAGCCCAGATCGCGGAGTCGCGAGGCCTCCCGGACATCTACACCTGCCCCCCGGTTGGCACGCCGACCAAGAAGAAGTCATTGAAGAACCAGTCGACTGCCTGTATGAGCAGGAGCAGGAGCACAGCAAGGAACAGCATGGGAGTGATCCCCGAAATGATCGTCCCGGCTCGGGCTAGTTTGTGGTGCCTTGATGCTCTGTTCTTGGCCCGCAGCGACAGGACAAGACCTGACACCCACAGCGCCGCCCCGGCCAGCATCAGGAGAACGAAGATGCCACCGGCGGCGTCGTTGGTCGAGGGCATGTTCGCTACCGGGATGATCAGCAGCGTGACAGGGACGACGCAAAGGGAGCAGACGAGCCCGGCCATCGCCATACGATCCCCGCTGGTCCTCACGGGCTGGACTCCGGACCTTATGCCGGGCCGAGCAGAGCCGGACGCCTCATGGCTTCCCGGCTCCGAGGCTTCCCGGGGTCCGGACACGAGACCCGATCCCTCGGCGGATGTTTGTGTCGGATTGTCGGCCATCATGTCTCTCCTGCTGCGTACGTGCCGGCGATTCGTGAAACTCCCCGCGGGCTTGGTGCCACGCGTTGGTCATTCTGCGGATCATCCTTCGAGGCTTTCTATTCCCAGGAAGTAGCCACCGCCGGTGCTGCCGGGCAATCCTTGGACGGCGACTATGAAACGTCCGGTTGTCGGGGCGGTGTACACGAGTTCGGCGTTGAGCGACTCACCGAACAGTGTGCTGCCGCTGTCGTCGTCGTGGGCGATGTCGTCGATGGTGGCTCCGGGATAGTCGACAAACACGGCGGTGTCGGTCGCGATCGCATCCGTCCAGATCACGACGGTGTCCCCCTCTTCCAGATCGATGGTGTACCAATCGGTGTCGGAGAAGTAGTCGATCACTCCCCCGAAGATGTCACCGACCACGAGATGTTGGCCGTCGTCGGGGTCTTCGAATGGCTGTAGCCGGCTGCTGCTCACCACCGTGTAGCTGGTGGGTCCGCCGAATGGAAGCTCGTCGAGCAGGGTCCATACCTCCAGGTAGTGGACTCCGTCGGTCACCATCTCCACCGTTCCCGCCTCGACACCGGAGTACGAATCGTCGACTAGGAGGTCAACACCCCACGGACTCGAGATACTGAACACACCGTCTGCCGTCCCGTCGATCAACACGTCCACGGTGGATCCGATCTCCCCGACGAACGTGAACACCCGGTTGTCCCAACGATTCACCATCTTGACCTCGAACTCGAAGTCGCCCGCGCCGGGCTCCCGGAGGCTCTGGTTCCACCAGAGGGCGGCTTCTTCCTCAATCAGCCAGTCGACGATGGGAGCGGCGTCCGCAGCCGAGGTCGCTACCGAGAAGCCCGCCTCGCTGAAGCCCCATGTGGAGATGCCGATGACCTCACCGTCGGTGTTGACCAGTGCCCCTCCGCTCTGCCCTCCCGCGATGGCCGCGTCCGTCTGGAACAGGGTCAACCCGGCCAGATCCCACTCACGGAAGCGGGAGACGATGCCCTCGGTGATGGAAACCTGGGGGTAGAGGTCGGTTTCGGCGGGGTAGCCGACCAGAAACACGGTGCTGCCGGGGGACATACCCTCCCCGTCTGCCAGAGTCAGCGGCTCAACCGATGCGCTGACGGGGCCCACCACCGCCAGGTCGGCGAACGGATCCCACCCCACCACGGGTACCCACAGTTCCCTACCGTCGGGGAACACCACCCACACCATGTCGTGGGGCCACACCACATGGTGGTTGGTCACCACATACCCGCCATCGATCAGGATCCCGCTACCCGTACCGGTCTCGGTCTCAACAAACACGATTGACGGCGCAACCAGCTCGTACACCTCACTCGCCGACAACGGCAGCGCGGAACCGTCCGCCGGGGTTTCCGCCGTCGTGGATGTCGCAGCTGCCGTCGTGGTCGGCTCCGCGGGAGGGAGTGTGGTAGTGGGCGCCGGTGGTTCCTCAGCGCTTACCGAACCGTCCTCCACCGCCGTGTCCTCGCCGGCCTCCCGGACACGTTCGGCATCCGACCCACCACAGGCGACAACGCCGAACATGACCGCCAGCAACAGCACCAGCCTCCCAGAGCTCGCGAACCTGATCCGGAGTCCCGCTGCCCGCCTCATCTCGATGTCCTCCTCCACGGTCGCGGCTCCGGGTGAGGTGATCACGACCCTCACGCTCACCGCGCTCTCTGGCTAGTCGCCCTCAGCCACACCGCTGGCGCCATCCTCGCGTACATGACAACACCCACGGGCCAACCCGACACCTACACCC
>VXRE01000022.1 GCA_009838635.1 Acidimicrobiia bacterium
TCCTCCAGCAATCTGACCCGCTCCAGGCCCAGACGGTGGATGGCCTCGGGCTCTATGTCCAGCGTGGTGTGTCCTCTCACCATGTCCCGGTACACCTCGTCGCCGCCGGCCAGGTGGCAGAGACCGGGCTGCTCATCGGGACGTCCGGATGGAAGGGTGACCTCACCGAGTGCTTCCCCGAAGCCGGCCAGGCCGGGACGTAGGCCCGTCTCGATGGCGCTCACCACGTCGGACCGCCACCGGGCGGCCTCATGCGGCCCGGATTCGGTGGGAGGGGGCTGGTCGGCGATCGGGTCTTCGGCCGGTGGTCGGGCGAGGACCTGTTCGAGCTTCCCCATGGTCTGGCGGACATGGCGGGCGAGGGGAACCAACCCGGCAGCACGGCCCTCCCGAAGGCGTTCCACCAACTGGTCGACCATCGCCGGGAAGCCACGCAGCTTCTCCAGATACCGGGTTCCATGCTCAGCGGTCACCAGAGGTTGAAGGTAGAGCGCCGGAATCAGTGCTCCCAGCAACCCGCTCTGGGTGCTGGTCGCCTGTAGCTGCGGCCACCAGACCCTCACGCTGGCATCCATGAAGGCGGCCGCGGCGACGGTCTCCGCGAGGATCCGATCGGAGTCCTCCTCTACGGTCACGTGGGCCGCCCTGGCGGCGAACCCGAGGAATGTCTGCCTGGAGCTCGCCAGTCCGTCGGCGGAGAGGTCGTCCCACCGCTCAAGACGACTCAGCTCGCCGCGGGCGAGGTTGGCGAAGTGGCAGTGCTCGAGCCGGAATTCCCAATACTCGTCGGCCAGCTCCTGAGCGGTGACGTTCATCGGACTAGAGCGTACCGGTTGGCAAGGCTGACCGTCGGTGGCGCCTCACACTGAGTCGATAGTGAACGCTCACTGCCCCGTCGGCCTTGGGAGTAACGTGGGACCTACCATGCGTTTGTCCGAAAGGCAGCTCGGCGGCTGGTCACTCTTGTTAGGGACCGCGGCGGTGGCGTTGGGTTATGCCCTCTCGCCGGGCCGCGGCGCCGTGGACACCGTGCCGAGCACCAGCCTCACCGACCTCACGCTGGCGATGGCGCGCAACCAGGAGCTCTCCTACACCGTCCCGCTCTTCATCCTCTTGGGCGGCCTGCTCATGTTTCATGGCCTCCTGACCCTTCGAGGGCATGTCGACCCTCTGGCACAACTCGGCCTTCTGGGGATGGTCTTCGGCCTGGTGTTGCAGATGGTGATGCGAGGCCTCGACTATATGATCACCGGTTTGGGAGTGGCGGCGCTGGAGACCAGCGGGGAGCGAGCGCAGGAGTGGCTCCAATCGGCCCACGAGATGCAGCGGCTGGTGTTCGGGCTGCAATTCACCTCGATAGTCGTGGGCTTTACCGGAGCGGCGATCTTGGCGCTGGGACTGGCCTTGCGGCCCGAGCCCTTGCGCATTCCCCCGGTGCTGAACTTGGTCGTTGCGGTGCTGGCCGTGGCGGCGCTGGGGCTGTTCATCGCCGCGTGGCATTCGAACACGTTGGAACTGGCGCTGGCGCCCGCTTTCGCAGGGATGTCGCTGGGCGGGATCGTCTACATGGGCCTGTTGGGTTGGAAGTTGATCAAGACAGGCCGAACGGGGAGCCATAGATCAACTTGATCAATCGAGCTACCCGTGGTGGGCTTGCCAAGGCCGGGACGCGAACGGGGCCGGATCGGTTCGAGGACACCTCGTCGCGTGACACCTTTGACCCGAACCGGATCGGGGTCAGGGTAAGCGGATCTCGGTTATCCCACCCTCCGGCGTCCACGTAGTCACTGCCAGGGACCGATCCACCACGCGAGCGAGGACCACCCGGCTGATGTCGGCCGTGAACAGCGCCATGGTCGAGGGATCGTCGATCGGGAATCGATGGCCTTCTACGAAGAGGGCCACGCCTCTTTCCGGCGCCGGCACGACCCGCCCCTCAATCCGGGCGTCACCCGAAGCCAGGTCCTCCCCGTCGGGGGCGCTGTGCACCGAGAAACGCGGGTCTCGCCGGAGATCGTCGGTCTTGCGGGAGGCGGTATCCATTGCCAGCCACAGATGGCCATCCCGGATCGGAGCTTCCATACCCGAGAGACGTGGCGCCCCGTCACGGCGGAGGGTCGCCATCACCGCGTGGCGGTGGCTCTCGAACCTCTCCCGGACGGCGGCGGCCAGACCGGGCTCAGCCTCTTGGAAAGCCGACCACGTCACCGGCACTTCGACCTCACCCCGGACTCCGGACTCTCGCCCAGGTCGTCTCGTTGGACTCCCGATGACACTCCGGGGACCGATGAAGCGCAGGAGGTCAGAACAGCGTGAGGTACTGGTCCACCTCGGATCGGGTCACCTGATGGTGATGGTCGAGGAACTCCTGCCGCTTGACCGCCGCGAAGTAGTCGCTGTAGGGGCCGTCGGCCGTCATACCCAGGCCGGCGCTCAGTACCTCGTGGCCAGCCAAGTTGTCGGCCGCGTGCAGCAGCGTCGGTGGGAGGGTCTTGATGCCCCGCGCTGCCACCTCCTCGCTCGAGAGGGTGAAGAGGTTGTCGGTGTTGGGCGCGCCCGGATCCATCTGGTTGTCGATCCCGTCGAGACCGCAGGCCAGGATGGCGGCAAACAGCAAGTAGGGGTTGGCGGCGCCGTCGGGAAGCCGGATCTCGATCCGGTCCGGCTCCGGTACCCGGATCATGTGCGTGCGGTTGTTGCCGCCGTAGGCCGCGTAGGCGGGCGCCCAGGTCGCTCCGGAGGTTGGGGCGCCGACGCCCATCCGCTTGTACGAGTTGACGATCGGGCACGCCACCGCAACCAGCGCCTCGGCATGGGCCAGCAGACCGGCCGTGAACTGGTAGGCCACTTCGCTCAGGCCGAGGCCCTTGCTGTCCGTGTCACCGCCGGGGAAGAGGGGCTCATCCGTGTCCCCCGTCCATAGGCTCATGTGGGCATGGAGTCCGTTCCCGGTCCGGTCGGCGAACGGCTTGGGCATGAAGGTGGCGAAGCGCCCGTCCCGCTGGGCGAGCGTATGGACCATGAACCGGAAGAGGATGAGCCGATCGGCGGTGGTCAGGGCATCCGAGTACTTCCAGTTCTGCTCGAACTGCCCGTTGGCGTCCTCGTGGTCGTTGGCGTAGTTCTCCCAACCCATGGCGTTCATGTGTTTGGACACCTCGGTCAGGTGGGGCAGCATCCGGGTGAGCAGTCGGGCGTCGTAACAGGGTCGCGGATCGGTGTCGAGCGGGTCGGCTACCCGAATCATCCCGTCTTCACCACGCGCTACCAGGGAGTACTCGGCTTCGAAGCCGGCTTTGAGGACCAGATTGCGCTCCGCCAGCGAGTCCAGGGCCTTGCGCAGGATGACCCGGGGGGCGTACGGCCACAGCTCACCCTCCACGGTGGGGTCACACTGCATGACGGCAACGTTCGGTTGCCAAGGGAGTTGCGTGTAGGAAGCCGGGTCCGGTATCGCCAGGATGTCCGGGGCGGAGGGGTCTTGGCCCATGGGACCGGCCGCGAAGCCTGCGAAACCGGCGCCGTCGGCCATCAGACCGTCTAGCGCTTCTACGGGTACCAGCTTGGCGCACGGCTTGCCGTGCATCTCCACGAACATGGCGTAGATGAACTCCACGCCATCCGCTTCGATCCTGGACCGGATGTCCTCCACTGACCCCATGTCGACCTCCTCGGACAGCTTCCCGGCAAACCGAGACGGCAACGGCTGCTGGGAAGCGCGACCTCGCTAGTAGTGTGCGAGGCCACACTAGCCCCGCGTGCTGGGGCGATCCGATCGGAGGGCGCCATGTGCGGCATCGTCGGCCTTTTCCTCAAGACCGAACGGTTCCAATCCAGGCTGGGGGAACTAACCGCCAGCATGCTGCACGAGATGCGTGACCGCGGCCCCGACAGCGCCGGCTTCGCCGTCTACGACCAGGGTCGAGCCGAGACGACCCGCATAACCGTGCTGGCGGAAGGGCAGAGGCCCGACTGGAGCCGCACCGGGGCCGACCTCGAGGACGTTCTGGAGGCCGAAGTGTCGGTCCGGCCGATCCGGGATCACGCCGTTCTCGAGACCGCGGGCGACGGCAGCCGGGCCCGCCAGTGGTTGATCGACAACTCCCCCGAACTCGATGTCCTCAGCTACGGATCCCAGATCGAGATATACAAGGCGGTCGGCGATCCCGACCTGGTAGCCATCAACTACGACCTCCGCTCCCGTTCCGGAACCCACGCCCTCGCCCACACGCGGATGGCGACCGAGTCGGCGGTCACCACCAACGGCTCCCACCCCTTCGCCACCGGAGCCGACACCTGCCTCGTCCACAACGGATCCCTGTCGAACTACAACTGGCTACGGACGCGGCTCGAGCGGCAGGGCGAGATATTCCAGACCGAGAACGACTCCGAAGTCGCCGCCGGTTACCTGGCGTGGCGGCTCCGGGAAGGCGACAGCCTGAAGCAAGCCCTCGAGCTCGCCCTGGTGGCCCTGGACGGGTTCTTCACGTTCGCGATCGGCATCGAGGACGGCTTCGCCATCCTGAGGGACCCCATCGCCTGCAAGCCGGCGATCGTCGCCGAGACCGACGACTGGGTGGCCATGTCCTCGGAGTACCGGGCCATCACCCACCTTCCCGACTCCGGCCACGCCACCGTGTGGGAGCCGGCACCGGGCGTCATCTACACGTGGACCAGGGCTGCGTGAGCGCACCGCACCCGGTCACCACCGTCGACCTAGCGGAGACACCGCTGCGCGACCTCAACCGGACGCTCCACCAGGCCCGGCAAGGCTCGTTCCGGGTGCTGAACCCGCGCGGGGCCCATGCGGTCGCGTGCGGCATCGACGCCGACATCGCCGTAGAGGTACACGGTTCGGTCGGCTACTACTGCGCCGGCATGCACCAGAAGGGATCGGTGTACGTGGACGGCAACGCCAGCACCGGGCTGGCCGAGAACATCATGTCCGGAACCGTGCGCATCACCGGCAGCGCCACCATGTCGGCCGGCGCCACCGGCCACGGCGGGCTGGTGGTGATCGAGGGCAACGCCGGGGCCCGGTGCGGTATCTCGCTGAAGGGTGCCGACATCGTGGTGGGCGGCAACGTGGGCCACATGAGCGCGTTCATGGCCCAGGCCGGGAACCTGGTAGTGCTCGGTGACGCGGGCGCCGATCTCGGGGACTCCGTATACGAGGCCAACATGTACGTGCGGGGCGAGGTGGAGAGCCTCGGTGCGGACGCCATCGCGAAGGACCTGCGGCCCGAACACGCCCGGACCCTTGCCGGGCTGCTCGCCGCCGCCGGCATGGAGGCCGACCCGTGGGACTTCAAGCGGTACGGATCGGCGCGCAGCCTCTACAACTTCCACATCGACGACATCGACGCCGAATTAGCGAGGAGAGCCGGATGAGCCGCCCAGGAGACAGCTGGCGCCTGCGCGAGTCGTACACCTTCGACCGCCATGTGATCGCCGAGATCCACCGGGCGGCCAACACCGGCGTCTACCGGATCCGGGGCTGGGGCGCCAAGCGGAAGATGCCGATCCTCGACGACCTTGTTTTTCTCGGGGCGTCCATGTCGCGCTACCCCCTCGAGGGCTACCGGGAGTCGTGCGGGACCGATCTCGTCATCGGCGAGGAGCGGGCGGCCCGGCCCCTCCGTATCGACATCCCCATCACCATCGCCGGCATGAGCTTCGGCTCGCTATCCGCCCAGGCCAAGGAGGCGCTGGGCCGGGGCGCCAGCGCGATGGGCACCTCGACCACGAGCGGGGACGGTGGGATGCTGCCGGAGGAGCGGGAGCACTCATCGAAGCTCGTGTACCAGTACCTCCCTTCTCGCTACGGGCAGAATCCCGACGACCTGCGCCGAGGCGACGCCATCGAGGTGGTGGTGGGCCAGGGAGCCAAGCCGGGCGGGGGCGGCATCCTCCTCGGCCAGAAGGTGAGCGAGCGGGTGGCGGGGATGCGCACGCTGCCCTCCGGGATCGACCAGCGGTCGGCGTGCCGCCATCCCGACTGGACAGGACCCGACGACCTGCAGATCAAGATCCACGAGCTCCGCGAGATCGTCGACTGGCAGGTTCCGATCTTCGTCAAGATCGGTGCGGCCCGGCCCTTCTACGACACAGCCCTGGCCGTCAAGGCCGGAGCGGACGCGGTGGTGGTCGACGGGCTGCAAGGGGGCACGGCCGCCACCCAGGACGTGTTCATCGAGCATGTGGGGATACCCACCATCGCCGCCATCCCGGAAGCCACCCGAGCCCTCCAGGACCTCGACGTGCACCGCGGCTCGGTGAAACTGATCGCGTCGGGAGGTATCCGATCGGGCGCCGACGTCGCCAAGGCCCTGGCGCTCGGGGCGGACGCGGTCTCGATCGGCACCGCGGCCCTGATCGCCCTGGGTGACAACGATCCTGCTTACGACGACGAGTACCGGAAGCTGGGCTCGGCAGCCGGTTTCTGGGACGACCTCCAGGACGGGACCGACCCGGCCGGCATCGCCACCCAGGACCCTCGGCTGACCGCCCGCCTCGATCCCGTGATCGGGGGACGCCGCCTGGCCAACTACCTGCAGGTGCTGACGATGGAGACCCAGACCATCGCCCGGGCCTGCGGCAAGTCGCACGTCTCCAACCTCGAACCGGAGGACCTTGCCGCCCTCACGGTGGAAGCCGCCGCCATGGCCCAGGTGCCGGTAGCGGGCACCGACTGGATCCCCGGCGCCAGACGCTGACGCTGACGACTCAGCCGGCTGCGTCCGCAGGAGCGCCGACACCGAACTCGTGGCGGGCGTCGAGTATGGCGTCGAACAGGTACTGGCCGTACGACCGGTCGCAGGAGATCAGGTAGGAGCGGGTGCCGTCGAGGTCGTTGCGGACGATGTCGCAGGTCACCTTCGCCACCGAGGCCGACACGGCGGCGCCGTCGGGCGTCATGTGGTCGTTCCAGTCGAGGCTACAGAGCTTCTCCAGCACCGAAGCGGCCTCGTCCCCGGTCAGCCGGAACAAGGCCCGGCTGTGGGTGTGATCGATCACGCTCACATGGCCGGAACGGTCCAGCCCGTCGATCAAGGCTCGGCTCGCCGCGGCCGGACCCAGGATGATCCACTCGTCCGGGCGCTGGCCGACAACGAGCGCGCCATCCTCGGTCCGGCTGGCGCCGAAGGGGGTGTCCATCTGGTGGCCGGCAACCGTTTCGGGTCCGGCTCTCACGATGATCTTGGTGGTAACGGAGACATCATGCAGGGTTAGCGCCGCGCCGGGCCGGCGGGGTTCCATCGATGCGCCCGCATCGGACACGAAGCTCCTGCTGACAGGACTCTCGAAGGCGGGGAGTTCAGCCACGGACCCGCACTCCGTCCGGGTCGAAGTGAGCATGGTGTTCCATCACGCGAGCGGTGATGCGGCGGCCGTCGAGCATGACCACGGTCAACTCCGTACCGGGGTCCGAGACCTCGGGCAGCACCTGGCCGAGGCAGACCGGGCGGTGCAGGGACGGGGACATCCGCGAGGAGGTGATCCGGCCGATGATCTCGTTGGTGCCGGGCCGCACGATCTGAGCCGCCTCGTCAGGCACGACCCGGCCGTGGTGGGTGGGTTGGATGGCGACCAGCACGGGCGCCGATGGGTCCTCCAGGGCCCAGGCCAGCTCGGGCTTGCCGGCGAAGTCGTGCTTGTCGAGCTTGATGAGGTGCCGTAGCCCCACGGCCGGCGCCTTGGTGAGCCCGTCCGTGTCCTGGCCGACGATGAAGTGCCCCTTCTCCAGCCGCATGATGCGCTGGGCCTCCACGCCGAACGGCCTGACACCGAGATCCTCGCCGGCTTCCAGCAGAGCCTCCCACACCGCCAGGCCGTGGCCGGCGGGAACGTGGAGTTCGAAGGAGAGCTCCCCGGTGAAGCCGATCCGCCACATGAAGCAGTCCCGGATGCCGGCCACCGTCGCAGTGCGCACCTGCATATACCTGAAGGCTTCAGGATCAAGGTCGACATCTCCCGCCAGGCGGCGCATGAGGGTCCGTGACTCCGGCCCCGCCACGTTGATGCTGGTGTACCCGGACGTGACCGGGGTGACGTGTACCCGCCAGTCGGGATGCTCGGTCTGGAGCCAGTTCTCGGCCCACTCCCACACCGTCGCGGCGCCGGAGCTGGTGGTGGTCATCATGTAATGCTGATCGCCGAGCCGGCCCGTCACTCCGTCGTCGAGGATCACGCCGTCCTCGGCGCACATGATCCCGTACCGCACCGATCCGACCGCCAGCTTCATCCACTTGTTGGTGTACAGATGGCTCAGCAACTTCGGAACGTCGGGGCCGCGGAGATCGAGCTTGCCGAGCGGGGTGACGTCCATGATGCCGACGTTCTGCCGCGTGTTGCGCACCTCGCCGGCCGGGTCTCCGTAGTGATCCGGGCGGATCCACTGACCGGCCAGCATGAACGTGGCGCCGTTGGCCTGGTGCCAGGGATGGATCGACGACACGCGTTGCGGTTCGAACAGGCGCCCGCCCAAGGCCCCCATGGTGACCGGCGCGTAGGGTGGCCGCCATACGGTGGTCCCGACCTCGGCGATCGTCTGTCCCCTGGCCTCGGCCAGCACCGCCACCGTGTTGACGGTTTCCAGCTTGCCCTGGCTCGGGCCCATAGTGGCCGTCGTGTAGCGCTTGAGCAGTTCGACCGAGTCGTATCCCTCGGTGGCCGCTCCCACCATGTCCTTGGAACTCACATCCTCGGAAAAGTCGACCACCCCGTGCGTGGTCGACCGGAAGAGGGCCGGATGAGGAACCCGGGGCAGGGCCGGACGAATGTCCGGTGGCCACCCGGGAGCTTCACCGTCCACCGGCCGAGCCCGGGCCGTAGCGGCCTGCAGCCGATGGCTCACCGCCCGCGCCCTCGCAGCGGCCAGCCGGCCGGTGGCCCTGGCGTGGTCGATGAGTTCATCCGGGCTGCCGTCGCCCGCCAGGCCTCCGGTTGCCAGGACGTTGCCGATCGGGACCGACGGGAAGAAGCGGGCCGTCGCCTCGTCGTAGACCGGTCGGTCGCAGGCCATGTTCAGCAAGGAGGTGGGAGCGGTCCAGCCGGCAGCCGTAACCAGCAGATCGCAGTCCAGCCTCCTGCCGTCGGCCAGTTCCACGGCTCTGACGCTCTTCGAGCCCCCCAGAGCCCGCACTATGCCCTCACCACGCCGGGCGTCGACCACGGTCACCTTCGCACCGGCCCGTTTCAGGTCGGCGGCGGCTGCGTCACCATCGGAATTGGCCGTGAACACCACCGCGTTGCTGCCGGGCCTCACCGCGTGCATGTTCACGAACCGTCGGACCGCGCCCGACAGCATGACACCGGGCTTGTCGTTGCCGTCGAAGACGTAGGGTCGCTCGATCAGGCCCGGCGCGGCGACCAGGATCTTGGCCCGGGCCTTTATCAGGCGCTCCACCGCGACAGGGTGGTTGCGCTGGACGATGGCCGTCCAGTTGTCCTCGTAGCGGCCGGTGACGGTCGAATCGACCAGGACCTCCACTCCGGCGGCCTCGACCGCAGCCGCTAGTTCGGCGGCCAGCGTCCGGTCGTGATCGTCACCCCAGAGGAGGTGGCCGCCCAGGCGGTGGCCATGCTCCACCAGCAGCACCATGGCTCCGGCCTCGGCCGCCGCCAGCGCAGCGGCCATCCCCGCCGGGCCTCCCCCGGCCACCACGACGTCCGGATGGGTGTAGCGCTTGTCGTGGTAGCGGTGCGGGGTGTCGAGGTCGATCCTCCCTCCCGGCGAGAAGGTGGACAGCACCTTCTCGTAGGTCGGCCAGAGCCACATGGGACGCATGAAGGTCTTGTAGTAGAAGCCGGCGGTCAGGAACCGCGAGGCGAGCCCGGTGACCGCTCTCAGGTCGTGTTCGAGCGATGGCCACACGTTCTGGGCCTCCACCGCCATGTCCGGCTCGATCAACCGGTGCGCCGAGCGGACGTTGGGATCGTCGCCCACCTGCACCAGCCCGTTGGGATCCCAGTAGTCGTTGCTCATGTAGCCCCGCGGTCGCCGGTACTTCATCGACCGTGAGACAACCCGCACCCCTCCCGCCGTGAGCGCCGAGGCGATGGTGTCGCCCGCGAAACCCGACATCGCCCGCCCGTTCCAGGTGAAGTCGACGGGACGGGACCGGTCGATCACCTCGCCGGGCTGGGGTGGGAGGCGGGTCATGGCCTCTTCCCGAGCTTGGCGACGGGTGTCGGCGGGTTGGTGAACTCGTTGGTGACGGTGTCCCGCTCGAGCGTGAAGTAACGGCGGCACCCGGAACGGCAGTACCAGGTCTCCCGCAACAGTCCGGCCGGGTTCGCCCGCTCGTAGAGGTAGGCGCGCCACTCCTTGGCCGAGGCCGAGTTTGGATCGGGCCTGGGCCGTGACTCGCCCACGTACCGCAGGTCGGCGGCGTTCCGCGGGCCGCAGTTGGGGCAGGGGACGATCAGCATGACTCTCCGGCCACCAACTAGTGGCCGACCGCCGCGGCGCCCTTTTCGCCGACCAGGGCGTCCCGCTCGAAACGGGAGAGGGAGAAGGGCGCGATCAGCTCGGGGGTCCTCTGCGTGGCGATCGCCTCGGCCATCTGCTCGCCCGACACGGGTCCGGCCTTGAAGCCGTAGGTGCCCCAGCCGACATCGCAGAGGAAGCCCTCCACCGGGGTGAAGCCCATCACCGGGGAGTAGTCGGGGGTCATGTCGCACAGGCCGGCCCACTGCCGCAGCAGGCGCATGCGGGAGATACCGGGCATGAGCTCGAGCAGGTGTCCCGCCGTCCCCTCGGCGAAGTCGAGGGAACCCCGGATGTCGTATGTGTTGTAGGGGTCGACCGAGGCGCCGAAGACCAGCTCGCCCCGGGCGGTCTGGCTGACGTAGACATGCAGGGTCCCGGATACCACGACCACGGGCAGGAACACCTTGACCGGCTCGGTGACCGCGGCCTGCAGGGGGCGCGTGCTGATCGGAAGCCCGACGCCGGCCATGTCCGAGATCAGGGTGGCCCATCCCGCCGTGCAGTTCACGACCACCGGGGCGGAGATGTCACCGCGGCTGGTGCGGACGCCGGTGACCCGGCCGCCGGGACCCTTGCCGCCGGGGCCGTCGCCACCGGTGACCATGATGTCTAGGACCTCGGTCTTCTGGTGCATCTCTACGCCCAGAGCGTCAGCCCCGCGCGCGTAGCCCCACACCACGGCGTCATGGCGGATGATGCCGCCGGGCGGGTGATAGAGGGCGCCCAGGATCGGGTAGCGGGGGTGGCTCGACGTGTCGAGCGCCGGCGCCAGCTTCTTGATCTCGGCAGGCCCGATGACGCTCGAGTCGACTCCCTGGAGCTTGTTGACCTCGGCCCTCCAGTGCATGGTCCGGAGCGAGGCGTCGCTGTGCGCCAGCGTTATGTGGCCGCGCCGGGAGAACATGACGTTCATGTTCAGGTCGACGGCCAGGGTCCTGTACAGCTCGAGCGAGCGGTCGTAGAAGACGACCCCCTCGGGCGTGAGGTAGTTGGACCGCAGGATGGCCGTGTTGCGGCCGGAGCCCCCGCTTCCCAGATACGACTTCTCGAGCACCGCCACGTTGGTCATGCCGTGGTTGGCAGCCAGGTAGTAGGCCGTGGCCAGCCCGTGAACGCCGCCGCCGATGACGACCACGTCGTAGCTGTCCTGCAGTGGTACCTCCCGCCACGCCCGCGGCCATGCCCTCTTGCGGGCTCCCAGGCTGACGAGCCGGGCCGCGGAGTACCGAGGGGGGCGTCGCTTCATCGGTCGCGCATGGTAACGGTGCTCCCGCACCATCTGGGGTAGTTGCCACGGCGTGAAACAGCCGACCGGCAGGGCCTCGAATCAGGCTTGCAGGGTCCGGCTTAGAGAGGCCAACCGCTCGGCACAGCCCGGTAGTAGACCGGGCGACCGCGCTTCTCGGACACCACCAGGCCTGCCTGCCGCAGGACCTTGAGATGATGGCTGACGGTGGGCTGGGAAACCCCGAGAGGCTCCATCATCTCGCACACCGCGCAGGCCTCTCCCTCGGCCCGGGAGTTAGAGTCGGTCACCGGAGACGAGCCGGCAGCACATCTTCCCGGTAGGGCACCGGTCGTTGACCGAGCACCTATCGATACGACACGGGAGAGTTGTCATGCCCACGGCCCGCGGACCCATGGACGTGAAGATCGAGGCCGAGTCCCCGTTCCTGGAGCGGGACGGGCTGAAGCTGAACCGGAACGTGGTACGCAAGGTGTTCTCCGGCGACATGGTCGGGTCCTCGGAGGCGCAGATGATCGCGGCCTTGACCGCTACCCCCGGCTCGGCGGGCTACGTGGCCATCGAGCACTTCTCGGGCTCGGTGGGCGGGCGGTCGGGCTCGTTCGTACTCCAGCACCGCGGGGTGATGAACAGGGGTGACGCCCTACTCGAGGTGACGATCGTGCCCGACTCGGGCACCGGCGAACTGGCCGGGATCTCGGGAACGCTCGAGATCCACAACGAAGAGGGGCAGCACTCCTACGTCCTCGACTACGAATTGGCATAGGCGCCCGCACGCGGTCACCGCCGATCCGGATCTGCCACGCCTGATGCCGCCCATCCGCGCTCCTCTAATGGTCTTCCGCGTAGGTGAGCAGCCACTCCCCATCGAACTGTTCGTAGATGAACACCATGTGGACTGAACCTCCGGAAAAGCGTCCGGTGTGTTCGGTCTCCCACTTGCCTGGTGCGACTTCGGTGGGCGGAGTCATCTCCTGGGCGTCGATGGCCATGCCGAAGTTCCTGAAGGACTCCATGTTGGACCGGATTTCCTCCTCCTGCTCCTTCCAGTAGGTCTCCTCGTAGAAGACCTCAAGAGCGTCCGCGTCGTGCGTGTTGTAGACCTCCCACAGCCGCATGGTCTTTTGACGGAGGTGTTCCACGATCTCCGGGTCGCCGGAGACGGCTTCCCCCGGCGCGGGCTCGGTCGTCTCGCCGGGCTCGGTAGTCCCGATGGCCTCGGTAGTCCCGATGGCCTCGGCAGTCCCGATGGCCTCGGCAGTCTCGCCGGCCTCGGTAGTCTCGGCAGGCTCGGGCTCCACTTGAGTTGTGTCAGGAACCGTCTGCACGGATACGGGCGTTTCGACAACCGCGTCATCAAGCGCTTCCTCGGCGTCCCCACCACACGCAGCCAGCACGACGGACAGCACCAAGGTGACCGACGCCAACCTGCTCTTCAACATTCATCCACCCCCCGGTAGCGCTGTGCAAGAGTTTGCATAGCCTATAGGGCTCTACGTAACGGCAAGGTCTGTCGGGTCTCGGGTACCCGTCAGTACATGAGAAAGCCGCCGCTCACGTTGAGGGTCGCGCCGCTGACGTAGGAGGCGTGGTCGCTGGCCAGGAACACCACCACCCCTCCCAGTTCCGACGGATCGGCGACCCGCTTGAGCGGGGTTGCCTCCTTGAGGGCTTCGAACACCTCTGGCGCCAGGTCGTCCATGAGCATGGGGGTGTCGACCAGGCCGGGGGCGATGGCGTTGACCCGGATCTGGTGAGGACCGTAGGTGCGGGCCAGGCCTCTCGCCATCGAGACGATGCCTCCCTTGGAGGCGCAGTAGACAACAGAGCCCCCGAAGCCGCCTGTCCACCAACCCTGGGAGGAGAACAGGGTGATGCTTCCGCCGTTGCCGGCCTCGATCATCGCGTCGGCCGCCGCACGGCACAGGAAGAAGCTGGCCTTGAGGTTGGTGTCCAGCTGGAAGTCCCAATCGGCCTCGGTCACGTCGTCCACCGAGTCCTGGCGGGCCAGCACCGCCGCCAGGTGGGCCAGCGCCTTGAGGCTGCCGAACTCGTCATACGCCCGGGCGATCAGAGCGCCATGAGCATCCAGATCCCTCAGGTCGAGGCCCACCGCTAGGTGCCCATCGCCTTCCATCCCGGCCACCACCTCGTCAGCGGCTGCCTGGTGGAGGTCGACCGCCATCACCCGCGCCCCGGCGGTCGCAAGGGCCTCGGCCGCGGCCCGCCCGATCCCTCCGGCGGCCCCGGTGACAATCACGCCCTGCCCTTCGAGCCCGGAAGCCACGCTCCACGTCATGTTCTCTCCTTCGTGCTCAGCCCAGCACCCGTTGGGTGCGGTAGCGGTCCACGACCCTCTCGTCGACTTCGATCCCCAGACCAGGGCCCGACGGCGGGTACACCCAGCCGTCCTCGTGGTCGAACGGCTCGGCCACCAACTCGTGCTGCATCGGGTTCTCGAGCGGCTTGAACTCGAACAGCTTGCAGGCGCTGCTGCTGAAGCTCACCGCCAGGCTGGCCGCAGTGACGATGGAAGACGACCAGGCATGGGCGTTGGCCTGCCGCCGGTGGTGTTCAACCCGGTCGGCCATCCTCTTGAACCCGGTAATGCCCTCCGCCCGGCCGGGATCGCACCCGACCACGTCGACCGTCCCGGTCGCCAGCACCCGCTCGAAGCCCCGCAGCGTCCACTCCTTCTCGCCGTAGGCGATCAGGGTCTTGGTCTTGGAACGGAGGTTGGCGTAGCCCTCGGGATCCCAGTCACCCAGGGGCTCCTCTATCCAGTCGACGTCGTACTCGTCGAAGGCCTGGGTCCGCTTGATGGCGGTCATGACGTCCCACTTGATCACCCATCCCAGGTCGATCATCAGGCTCCTGTCCGGTCCGATCGCCTCCCGCATCTGGCGCACGTACTCGACGTCCCGGTCGTGCTCGAAGCCGAGACGGGCGTTGCCCCGCTTCCCGAAGCCGACCTTCACCCCCTGAAGACCCGTCGACAGCCACTCGACGGCCTCCTCGGCCATCTCGGGGATCGACTCGTAGTGGGCGTGCGATGACGCGATGCCCGGCAGCCGTTCGTTGACGGGACCTCCCAGCAGGTCGAGAACGCTCGCCCCAAGAGCCTTCCCCTTCAGGTCCCACAGTGCGATGTCGAGCGCCGCTATCGCGAAGCTGGCGATACCGCCCTCGTAGCCGTACCACCAGGCCCGGTCCTTCAGGGACCGGAAGATCACGTCGTTGTGAACCGGGTTCTTGCCGATCACCAGGTCCGCCATGCCGTCGATGATCGATGCCGTGGCGAAGCTCGACTCGGGCCACATGGTGACCGACTCGCCCCAGCCCACCGTTCCGTCGTCGGTGGTCAACTTCACCAGGCAGAGGTGCCGGATGGCGTTGAAGTCGTTGGGTTCGGGGTAGCTGACCGGGATCGCTTCAACTCTTGCAACCTTCATAGGTCTCCTGAAGATTCGCCTGCTCGTTGTCGTGCGATGCTACCGAACGGCCACAACCGGCTTGAACAACTCCAGCGTGATGCCGTCAGGATCGCGCAGGTAGCAGGCCTTGACCCCGGTGTTGGGACCGGCGGTCACCTCCACCGGGCCCGGGCTGATCGGGGTGGCGCCGCTCCGGATGGCCCGATCCCACATCTCCTCGATGTCGTCCACCTCGATGCATATGTGGACGTTGCCGGGATTGGCGGTCTCCGGAGGGTTGGGGTTCTTGCCGTCGACCTGGTAGTCGAGGATCTCGAGCACGGCGCCGCCGGGGAGGTCGATGATGGCGACGTCGATGCTGACGCCGGGATAGCCGGTCACCCGGCCGAGGTAGGGAGCGCCGAGGACTTGGCGCCAACGCTCCTCGATTCCCAGGAAGGAGCGCCAGAACTCCACTGACCGGCCCACGTCTCGAACGGTTATGCCGATGTGGTGTATCCGCCGCAGGTTCTCGATCACCATGTGACGTAGCCTCCTCCGTAGTTCACCGACTGGCCGGTCATGTATCCGGGCTTCTCGCCGAGCAGGAACCATATCAACCCGGCCAGTTCCTCCGCGGAGGCCGTTCTCCCCAGCGGCACGGAGGCGTTGCGGGCAACGGTCAGCTCCTCGACGGTCATACCCCGGAGAGGCGCCACCTGCTCGAGCACCTTGTCCTGCATCGGGGTGTCGATGATGGCGGGGCACACCGCGTTGACCCGGACCGGGATCTTGGCGAGCCCGTAGGCGAAGGAGCGGGTGATCGACAGGATGGTGGTCTTCGAGGCCGCGTAGATCGCCGCCTCCACCGTGTTGGACAGCTTGGCGGAGCTGGAGGACAGGTTGACGATGGCGCTGCCCGGGGGCATGGTCGGCCCGATTCCCTGGCACAGGAAGAAGATGGCCTCGGCGTTGATGGTGAAGATGTCGCGCCAGTCGTCGACCGTGAACTCGGACAGGCCCTTGAGGCGGATGATCCCCGCCGCGTTGACCAGGTAGTCGATGCCCTGGCCCGCCTCGATGACCCTCGCCCGATCCTCGAGGTCGGCCAGGTCGGCTACCAGCGGCTCGGCCCCGGCGCCGGTAATCCCCGCCAGTCCTCTCACGTTGATGTCTACGGCGACGACCGAACATCCCTCATCGAGCAGCCTCCGGGCGGCCGCCTCGCCGATCCCGCTGGCCGCACCGGTCACCATCGCCCTCGGTGGTACCGCCATTCCTTCCCGCCTCTCGTCGCGCTTTCGATACCTTAGGTGCATCGAGAGGCCCTCCCGGTTCAGGACACGACCGTCCGAAGCGGTGTGTACCTGGCGATGTGACCGAAGTCGCGGTCATGGTGCAGAATCGGTACGTCGAGGCGGATGGCGGCCGCCGCGATCAAGGCGTCGATCTGCGAGCGAACCACCACTCCGCGCCATCGGAGCTCGCGGTAGATACTTGCGGCGTCGAGCCAATCGAGCTTGGCCGACAACGCCTCCAGGTGTTGCGCCTCCAGCAGTCGTTGCGTGCGCGCCACGGCATCGCGGCGCGCGCCGGCCATCACCTCCATCAGGATCGGATCGATGACAATCACCTGCCCGGCGGAGATGGCCTGCCGCAAACGGTGCGCCGGGAACGACCCGGTCCCCCTCAAGAACTCGACCCAGGCGGATGTGTCAGCTATCAGCACCTTTGTCCCAGCTGCCGAATCGGTTCGACCGCATGGCGTCCAGATCCCCGTCCCAGCCGACGCCTTCCATGTCCAGCTGTTCTTCAAGGGTCATCGGTCCGCCTCCCAGGAGCCGTTCCAGCGCGAGATGCACCGCCTCGCGCTTGGTGCGCAATCCGAACGTCCGCATGGCGCGGTTGACGAGATCATCGTCGATGTAGATGTTGGTCCGAGCCACTTCCGGATCATACACCATAAGGTGTACATAAGTGTACAGAGGAGTCCTCCTAAAATAGGTCCGTGGCCGATCCGTCTCGCGACCCCACCGCCTACGAATTCGTGCGCCCTGCCCGGATGGGGCAGGTGCTGGAGGAGACCCCCATCGCCTTCCTCCCGATCGGGTGCGTCGAGTATCACGGGCCGCATCTCCCGCTGGGCGTGGACATGCTGACCGCCGACAACATCTGCCACAGGGCGGCCGCTGTCACCGGCGGCGTTGTCCTCCCTCCCCTCTGGCTGGCGGCGGGCGTCCTGCCCTTGCCGCACGGAATAGTGGTCGATGTCGACGTCCTCCGGTCGGTGGTCCGGCCCATCCTGCGCCAGCTGGCCCAGGGCGGCTTCAAGGTGATAGTGGTCTTCTCGGGGCACGGGGCCCTCGACCATCTCCACGTGCTCCGGGAGGAGACCGACCGGCTGATGGACGAGTTCCCGGACGTGAACGCCCTCACCACGGTGTGGAACGAGCTCAACGCCGGCATGGAGGGTGACATCCACGACCACGGCGCCAAGGTGGAGACCTCGTACCTGATGGAGTTCCATCCCCACACCGTCGACCTCTCCACCCTCGAGGACGACCCGGAGGCCGAACATGTCGGCATCTACGCCGCCAACCCCCGCTTCACCGCCAGCCGGGAGTGGGGTAAGGCCATGTCGGACCACGCCGTCAGGCGTCTTGCCCGGATCATCGAGGGGTTCTCGGAGGGCGAGCGGGCCGACAGCTGGATGATGCTGCGGGAGCTCGTGGAGCGCCTGCAGGCGGGCGACCTGGTGGTCGTGGAGGATTCCGGCCGGATCCGCAACGGATCTGTGAGCTTCGAGCTGCGAAACCCGCACCCGCAGTCCAAGTACATCACGGCGATCAACTCGCTGACCATCGACGGGCGCCGGGTCGATCTGACCGGCGCAACCCTGGCCAATCCATCGGTCGGCGAGGGCCACACCAATACCGGTGTCGACAGGCTCGGTCCGCTCACCGGCTTCTATGTGCGCCGGGACCAGAGGATGGTCATCACGCTCCCGCATGCCGGTGCCGGATCGGGGGACCACGAGGTGGACGCGCGATTCGTTCTCGCCGACGTCATGGAGATCGGCGCTCAAGGCTCCTTCAGAGCGTGATGTGACCGAGTCCGGTACCGGATCCTGGTGGCAGCCCTACCGGCGGCTCGGCGACACCACCGTCTTCCACGTCGACCTGAGGCCGCATGCCGATCACGAGGCGGATTCGCTGGCCTGGCTGGACGGGGCGGAGCGACGGCGGCGGCAGAGATTCCAGGTCCCCGGCCCCGCGCGGCGGTATGCCCTGTGCCGGGCGGCCCTGCGAGCGGTGCTGGCCGCCCGGCTGGCGTGCTGTAACGAAAAGATCACGTTCGGCGCCGGAGATCACGGGAAGCCCTTCGCCATGGTCGATGGCGTCCGGGCCGAGATCAGCTTCAACGTCAGCCACAGCGGTGATCATGGGCTGATAGCGGTCAGGCCCATGGGAGGCTTGGGGATCGATGTCGAGCAGCGGCAGCCGCGGCGGCACATGGACCTCGTGACCGGTACGGTCTTCACCGAGACGGAACAGGCCGCCCTCATCAATGCGGAGGGCACAGATAGAACCGATCTGTTCCTCGACTTCTGGACCATGAAGGAGGCTCTGATCAAGGGTCTCGGCACCGGTCTGTACACCGACCCCGCTACGTTCGAGCTTCCAACGGAGATGCAGCGCGGAGCGAAGCGAGGCGCCTTCCGTTTTCCGGACCTCCCGACGGTGACCTGGCAGCTGGACAACATCGGGAACGAGGCCTACGCGGCGGCTGTCGCGTGCGAGTCGATCGCTACGGCTCGACGCGCACGGTGACTATCTCCGCGCCGTAGTACTTCCGGTGGCGGATGGAGGAGGCGTAGTGGCGCAGGAGGCGGAATGAGACCTCGCGCTCATCCGGGAGATCGCCCCGTTCGTCCAGGTAGGAGAGCCGATCCTCCAGGTTGTCCTCCACGTATACCGTGATGTAGTCCAGCTCGACAGCTCCGTGATCGGGACGCGCCACTATGACCAGGCGGGGTGGAGCATCGTCGGCCGGTTGCGGGTCCGCGGGTTGTAACAAGCTCGACAGCGTCTCCTCGCCGGCAGCCCGCAGCAGGTCGGTCGAGGCCGCGTCCCACCCCATCCCGGCGGCCAGCTGGGTGAGGTAGCCGTCTATCTCGGGCAGGGCGGACATGTCCATCCGGACCTCGAGACGGGCCCGGCGGCGACCGGTGGCTTCGATGAACAGGGTGAGGACGAGGGCGATCAGCGCTCCCAACATCATCCCGGAGTCGAGCGAGGCGCCCCAAGTCCCGCCGAGCAGGTCACTGAACACACCCCGACCGTCCATGCCGACTCCGATCGAGAACGCCAGCGCTACCACGAGGGCTTTCCGGTGATCGAGACCGTCGCGGAGCACCGTCCTCATACCCTCAACGAAGAGCATTCCCATCAGAACGAGCAGGTAGGCCCCCATGACGGGTCTCGGAATGGTCAGCAGGAAGGCCACCAGCTTGGGTAGGAACGCGAGCGCAACCAGGATTGCCCCCATCATGTACCCGACCCGGCGGGAGGCCACTCCGGTGAAACCGGCAAGGGCCGCGCTCATTGACGAGACTCCGGTCATAGGGGGGATACCGGCGGCCGCTGACAGCAACGAGCCCGCCCCGTTGGCGTTCATGAGTCCCTGGACCATCCGGAAGTCGCTGGTCCCGGGTTGCCGTCGCGACACCTGCTGGATGACCAAGCCGTCACCGATGTTCTTGATACCGACCATCAGGCTGATGATCACGAAGACCGGTACGAGCGCCCAGAACTCCGCACCGGGTGTCAGATCGAGTCCGGGCAGATGGATCCGGGGGATACCCAGCCAGGGCGCGTCCAGAACCGGCCCGAAGTCGTAGCTCCCCATCAGCGCCCCCGCCACGCAACCGACCACTATCCCGATGAGCGAGGTCCAGAGCCGCCAGATACCCACACCGCGCAGGACCAGCCCGGCGGTCACCGCCAGCGTCACGGCGGCGATAACCACCCCTGCCCCGGCCGGCGCGCCGGACGGGACTTCGTCCATCCTGTCGAACGCGACCGGGAGGACGGTGGCTGCGATCAGCATCAGCACCGTACCGGTGACCACCGGCGTGATCAGGACCCGCAGCAAGGAGAGCCATCTTGCCAGCGCGAACTGGACCAAGGCTGATATGACGAACAGGCCGGCCAGCAATTCCGGACCGCCGCTGGACAGCGCCAGGAGGGAGACCGCTATGTAGCTCGGTGAGACGACCGCTATGACGAGATGTCCGGCGCCCAACCGTCCTATCCGGCCCGCCTGGAGAGCCGTAGTGATACCGCCCACCACCAAGGCCGCGAACACCGCCCATTCCACGTAACTTCCGGGCTGGCCGGATGCCTGGGCGATGACCGCCACGATGACCACCGTCGTGGGCAGGATGAGCATGACGCCCTGGATCGCAACACCGGCCGTTAACGGAAGCGGGCTCCAGTCATCGGGCTCGTACCGGATGTTCTCGTTGACTCGCACCCTTCCGTACCCCATCCGCCATGTCGCCGCCGCGGACCACCGCTCGGGATCGTACGCGGACGACGTTAGCCCCTAATCCCACGGATGCCGGATAGCCGGGGGACGGATCCAGCCCCAAGGACGGGTCGTGTGATCGGTGACACGTTCTACCGATCGGTGGAGGAGCGGGACCTGTAGCCAGGCGTCTACTCTCCGGCTGGTGAACTCATCCACTTGGACGGGTTGATGGTCGGTCCTGATCCGCACACGGAGCATGGCGAAACAGTTCGTGCGTCCCCCGGATGGTTGATGATCCCGGGGCTGGTGGTCGGGCACTCGGTTTTCCACTGGATCGCGCAGAGCTTTGTGGTGGTGCTTCCCGAGATCCAGCAGGCCTTCAACCTCAGCAGCGTCGCCGTCGGTGGCATCCTGTCCGCTCGGGAACTGGCCAGCGGCCTGGTGAAGATACCGGCGGGGGTGGCGTCCGACGCCCTGGCAAGATATTGGCGCTGGCTGCTGGCCGCATGTCTGGTGGCGGGCGGGTCGGGAGCTCTCGTCATCGGAGTCTCGAACAGCTACGCCCCGATCGTGGCCGGAATGATCATCGTGACAATCGCCCATTCGGTATGGCACATGCCCGCGTCCGCATCGTTGTCGCATCACTTCCGGCTCCGGCGCGGGATGGCGTTGTCGTTCCATGGCATCGGGGGCGGGGTGGGGGACGCCCTCGGTCCCATCGCCACCGGGGCCCTCCTGCTGATCATGACCTGGCGGGAGTTGCTGACCGCCTACTCGTTGGCGGCCTTCGGTCTGGGGGCGATCTCCATCTGGGCGTACAGCCACACCGGGCGCACACCCACCCCGCACGGGCCGGCGGTGGGGCAGCGGATGGAACTCACCAGCCGGCTGGTGAAGAACCCCGTCCTCTGGCGGCTGGCCCTCGTTTACGGCCTGCGGGCCATGGCGTTGGTGGCCCTCGTCACCATCCTGCCTCTCTACCTCGACAACGAACTGGCGCTGAGCCCGGCCTCCCGGGGATTCCACGTCGGACTGCTCATCGTCATAGGGCTCTTGACCAAACCGGTGGTCGGCTACCTGTCAGACCGGTTGGGACGCAAGCAGGTGATGGTTCCGGGGTTGGTCTGGTCCGCGGCGATGGCACTATCCCTGACCGTATTCGACACGGGCGTGGCCCTCACCGCCGCTATCGCCCTGCTTGGACTGTTCCTCTATCCCGACCAGCCTGTGCTGACCGCTTCGGTCTTCGATCTCGTGGGACCGGACGTGGGTAGCACCGCCCTGGGCCTTGTCTCCTTCTCGGGCGGTCTGATGGCTGCGGCCTCCCCCCTCATCGCCGGCGCGCTCTATCAGGGACGTGGATTCGGCACGGTGGCCACCTACGCCGCAATCCTCTTCGCAGCATCGGCGCTCACATTTGGGACGATGCCGGTCGCCGAACCCGCCCGTTGAACTGTTTCGCGGCACACCACCAAGGCCCGACCCTGCTATAACGCGCCGCCTCGCGCGTATCGACTCCGGCTTCCGCCGGATCTCGCCAAGATCCGGTCTCGGCCCACCGAGCCGATATCCACAGAAGACCGAGACGCAGCGCGCAGCGCCGGGGCAAGGCCAGGAGGTCTCAGGTCATGACCCAGCCGCCGTTCACGTCGATGGTGGCGCCGTTGACGTAGGCGGCTTCGTCAGAGGCGAGGAACGCCACCACCGTCGCCACCTCAGCCGGTTGGGCGAAGCGGCGCAGTGGGATGTCGGCGGTGATCCTGGCTTCAATGGAAGGGTCACGCTCGAAGATGCCGGCTGCCATCGGGGTGAGGATCGCCCCCGGCGTGATGGCGTTGGCCGTCACACCCCTGGGCCCGAGGTTACGGGCGAAGTTCTTCGTGAAGGCGACGAGACCGGCCTTGGCGGCCGAGTAGACCGACGAGTCCGCCAGGCCGCCCGTACGGACGCCGATGCTCGAGATGTTGACTATCCGGCCCCATCCGCGGTCCGCCATCAGCGGGCCCAGTTCGCGGCCCAGCAGGAACGGCGCTCGCAGGTTCACGGCCATCACACGCTCGTACTCGTCCATGTCGAAGGTCTCGAACGGTTCCTGGACGAGGATCGCCGCGTTGTTGACCAGGATGTCGACCTTCCCTGCCTCGGAGACCACCCGCAGGCACTCGTCGATCCGGCTCAGGTCGGCCACGATCACGTCGGCGAGAGCGGTGTCCGAGTGGGGCTTGATGTCAACACCCACCACCCGGAGGCCGGAGGCGGCCAGCTCACTGGCGATCGCCCGCCCGATCCCCTGGGCGGTCCCGGTGACGAGCGCCGTGCGCGACGTCATCGGCCGGCCACCCGCGCCACCTCGCCGGTCCGGGCGCTGCGGTAGGCCGCCTCGGTGACCTCGACGGCCCGCGCTCCTACATGGCCCGGCGAGCAGTTCCGCGCATCCGTGCCGAGAGCCAGATCGATCAGCGTATGCACGGGCCCGTTGCAGTCATAGTCCCCGGCATGCTCATCCAGGTCGAGCCGCACCGCGTCACCTCCCCTTCGGTACCAGTACACCAGCTCACGGCCTACGTCCACCGACAGCATCGCCTCCGACCCGATGATCCGGACCGATAGTACGTGCTTGTTGCCGTCGTAGCCCAGGTGGCAGGAACTCCCCGAGACGGTGGCGAGGCCCCCGTTGGAGAAACGGATGCTGATGGCGTCGTGGAGTTCCACCGGCGCCTGGAGGGGCGCGGACATGAAGGCGAACGCTTCGAGGGCGCGCACGTCCTCAGCCAGCCAGAACGCCAGCCCGAGAGCGTGTGAGAGCTGGGCCTGCCCGTAACCCCCGCCGGATACGGTGGGGTCCATGTAGGTCTCGGGCCGGGCGGTCGCCACCGACGACCCGGCCTCGTACGGTGCGCCGACGGCCAGCAGATCCCGCGCAGCCGACGACATGTCGATCATGATGTGCTCCACCTCGCCGAACCCACCCCCCTCCTCGACGAGCTCCTTGGCCCGAAGGACCATCGGCTTGTAGTTCCAACCCAATGCCAGCAGCAGATGCCTATCGAGACGGTCTGCCGTTTCCACCAGGTCCCACGCCTCCGCCGGGTCCAGCGTGAACGGCTTCTCGACCAGGACGTGGGCGCCGGAGAGCATCGCCGCCCTGGCGTGCTCGTAGTGGAACCGGTTCGGACTGGACACGATGCAGACGTCAAGCCGCTGTTCGAGGACGTCGCGGTAGTCGGTGGCCGCCATCCGGAAGCCGAACTCACCGGCCACCCAGTCGAGCAACCCGCGGTCGGGGCGGGCCACCCCGACGAGTTCGACCTCTTCCGATCGTTGCGCGAGGTTGGGAATGTGCGAGGCGACAGCCCAAGATCCCGCCCCGATCACACCGGCCCTGAGCCTCGCCATGGAACCGCCCCGTCCAGCTCAGTGCGCGTTCATGGGGAACACCCGACGGGGGTTCTCCACCAGGAGCGTTCGCAGGACCTCCTCGGTGATCCCCCGCCGTCTCATCCAGGGGACGATGTTCTCGAGGATGTGGTCGTAGCCGTGTCCGCCGTAGCGGTGGAGCCGGTGCTTGGTGCAGATGTCCATGGAGATCAAGAGCCTCTCCGCGTGGCCATGCTCGATCAACAGGTCCAGCCAGTCGAGCCGCTCGGCGTCGCTGATCATGGAGAGCCCGGGCGGCCGGCTGGGAACGAGGCCGGCCGGTGTCCTCTCCGCCACTGTGGGGTACATGGAGGTCTCCGCGCCGAACAGGTCATACTCCATGTAGCAGCCGCTCTCCGCGAACCTGAGCACTGCGTCGGCCTCCAGGATGGTCCGGTCCATGTGGGCCATGATGATCTTGTCCGTCGGCATCCCGACCTCGGTGAGAACGGACACGATCTCGGGCGGGGCGTCGGGATGGCGGCCTGGATGGACCATCACGGCGGCGCCGGTCTCGATGGAGGCCAGCGCAGCACCACGGAGAACCTTCCGCTCGTCGTCGCGCAGCGGCCAGAAGCAACCTATCTCACCGATGAACCCGGCCCGCACCCCCGTGTAGTCGATGCCTTCGGTGAGCTCCCCGATCATCTCGGCCGCCAGATCCTCTTCCGAGCGGCTGCCCATGTCCGGAGGATGGGTCTCGGCGACGTAGAAGCCGGTACCGGCCACGATCCGGACCCCGCTCCCCCGCGATATCCGCACCAGGGCGCGCGGGTCACGTGCAATGTGACGGGTGGTGGGGTCGATCAGGGTGTCGCCTCCGGCCCGGTAGTACCAGGCCGCCTCCTCCCTGGCGGTCTCCTCGTCGTAGAGCTGCAGGTTGTCCACGTTGGAGGTCCAGTACTGGCGCACCCACTCGATGTTTTGGTCCGACACCGGCTCGTGGGCCCGGTGGCGCTCCGAAGCCTCCAACGGCTCCACGAACGAGGGGTTGAGCAGCAGCAGATGCTCGTGCGGCATCGTCACCCCGAGTTCCTCCGGGGCGATGGCCCCGGTGACGGTCTGGACAACGGCGGTCATTCGGGATGCCCTCCCTGCTGCTCAACGCGGCGGGATGCCGCTCGCCGCCTGATCGTAACGAATCGGCTCGCACCGGTTGGCGACAGGGCTCCATCACGCGGTCGCGAGCCCGCCAAGTGTTATCCGGGAAGGGGGTTGAAATCGTGGCATCGACGATGCACATTGGCTGTCAACAGAAACCGACGAGCGCCGCGGCGCTAACCTGGACTCGCTTGGAGTGAAATGGCGGCAGTAACTGAAGGCTGTGTGGATGCCCGGGCGGACGAGACTCGGACCCGGACGCTCCTGGACGTGGAACGGACCATGGGTCGCTGGATCGGTGGACGATCATGGCCATATTCGCCGCCGCGGGGCTCACAGTCGGCGCTGTCACGTTGGTGGTGTCTCTCCTCGTCAGATGAACCCGATCACCTTTCGAGACCTGCCTCGGTTTCGAGATGGCGACAGAGGATGGCGCCGTCGAAGTCCCCCATACCGGCGGCGCTGGCCCGGCGGTAGATGTCGAGTGCCGTGTCGAGCAGCGGCGTCGGGGCACCAGCCCGTATCGCGAAGTCCTTGATGATCTCGGCATCCTTGAGGAGGAGGTCGAGCCGGCCCGCCGGCGGGTAGTCATCGATCACCATCATCGGACCCCTGATCTCGAGCATCTTCGAGGAGCCGGTACTGTCCTCGGCCAGTCGCTGCACGGTCGCCGGGTCCATGCCCGCCGCCATACCCAGGACATGGGCCTCCGCGGCGACCAGGGTCTGCACCACCACCAGCAGGTTGGCGATGTACTTCATCCTCGACCCGTTCCCGAACTCCCCCAGGTAGTGGCTCGACCGGCCGATGGCTCTGAACACGGCGCCGGCCCGGTCGAAACCCTCCCGGCTCCCGGACGCGAACACCACGAGCGTGCCCTCGGTTGCCTGGAGCCCGGTTCCTGAAAGCGGGGCGTCCATCAGTTCGACTCCGGACGCTGCCAGGACATCCCTGGCCGCGATCTTCGCTGCGAGCGGGAATGTCCCGGTCTCCAGGCAGAGCAGGCCCTCCCGGGCTTGGGCTGCCACCTGGACGGCGACGTCGGCAAGGCCCGACTGGGTGGGCAACGAGAAGATAACGATCTCGGAGGCGGCTCCTACGGCGCCCGCCGAGTCCGCGATCCGGACTCCCGCCTCGGCTGCGGAGGATCGTCGCCGGGGGTCGATGTCGAACCCTATGGCATCGTGACCGGCGGCGACCAGGTTGGCCGCCATGCCTGAGCCCATGGCCCCGAGCCCGATCACTCCGACCACCTCGGTCATCTGTTGCTCCTTCGAGTGGAAGGGTCGCCCGGTCTACTAGCGCGGGTCAAGGAAGATCATCCCACTCCGCCCGGGTGTACTCCCGGCCGGGATAGGCCACCCGGTCGAACGGCCACTCGTCATCAACCCACCGGCGAACCGTCTCGTAGAGTTCCGCATCGAGTCCGGTGTTCGCCTCGCTCGCCCGAACCCACATCGACACCTCCGCGTCAATCCCTTCTTTGGATGGTGGGTCGATGTAGAGACAACCGAGCTGAACGCTCTCGTCGAGGCTCATTACCGCGAAGGCGAAGGATCGACGGAGTTGGCCCTCCTTCTGGTGCCAAGCCAGATCGATCATGTCCTGGATCAGCGTCAGGTCATGGCTCGGCCAACCGGGGGAATCGAAGAGGCGGCCCCTGAGGTAGTCGACGCTGGTCATCACCGCGTCGTAGTCCTTGAAGGTGTCATGGATCGTTATCGGCCGGATCCTGAAACTCTCGGTCTCGACTCCGGATGGGACATCCATGTCACGCGGGATCAGCCTCGCCACTTCATCTCCGACCATACACAGAGGTAAGGCTCCGGTTACCCGGCCGCGGCCGCCTCTACGGTGTCCTCGGCGGCTTGGCGGATCAGTTGGGCCCGGTCCACCTCGCTCGCCCGGTGGCGGGCAACGACGCGGCCGCGCGACATGACCACGATCGTGTCGGAGATCCGGACCACTTCCTCGATGTCCGACGTGACGATGAGCACCGCGATTCCCTGGTCGGCGAACCTCCGCAGCACTTGGTATATCTGCGCTCGGGCGCCCACGTCCACCCCGCGCGTCGGCTCGGCCAGCACCAGCAATCTCGACTGGCGCTCCAGCCAGCGGCCCAGGACCACTTTCTGCTGGTTCCCCCCGGACAGGGTGTCGACGATCTGGGTGGCGCCTCCCTTACCCCTGATGTCAAGCGTCTCGTACCACCTCTCGAACACCTTGGCGGTGGCCATCGGGGGAAGCAGGCCGGCCTTGGTCATCCACGGCCAGGACGCCACGCTCAGGTTCTCGGCCACGTTCAGGACGGTGAGCAACCCGTCGGTCTTGCGGTCGATCGGGACGAACCCGATCCCGAACCGGGCGATGGCGTCCTTGGGTGAGTTGGGCTGTCCGCTCTGGTCGCCCACGCGCATGGACCCGGCGATCATCTCCCGAAGGCCGAAGACCGCCTCGGCCAGTTCCAACGCTCCGCAGCCGATCCTTCCGAAGAGCGACAGGATCTCCCCCTCCCGCACCTCCAGGTCCACGTCCGTGAAGACCCCTTCTGACGAAGCTCCTTCGATGGTCAGGACGGGTTCACCGATCTCGTGGCCTTCCCCGCGCAGGGAGGCGACCCCCTCCTCCAGTTCGTGCCCGACCATCGCCTCGACCATCTCCTTGCGGCCGAACTCGCTCACCGGTCCCTCGGCGACCGCGTCTCCGTCCCGGAAGACCAGAACGTTATCGGCGATCCGCTCCACCTCGTCGAGCCGGTGGGTTATGTAGATGATGGCCACGCCCTGAGCCTTCAGACGTTCTATGAAGGCGAAGAGCGCGTCCGTCTCCTCGAGGGTCAGCGCCGAGGTCGGCTCGTCCAGGATCAGAAGGCGGGCGCTCCCGGCCAGGGCCCGGGCTATCTCCAGCACCTGCCGCTCGGCCACGCCGAGGGTGCCCACCAGAGCGCGTATGGGCAACTCGATGCCGAGCTTCTCGAGAATCTCCATCGCGTCGCGACGCACCCGGGACCAGTCGACCAGACCGAAACGATTGCGCGGCAGGCGGCCCAGGGACAGGTTCTCGGCAACCGTGAGATCGGGCGCGTCCGAGAACTCCTGGTAGATGACCCGGAGTCCGTAGGCGCCGGCGTCGCGCGGGCTGCGGATGTCCGCCTCCTCGCCGTCGATGACTATGACGCCGGCATCCCGCTTGTAGTCACCGGCGAGAATCTTGATGGCGGTCGATTTGCCGGCGCCGTTCTCGCCCAGGAGAGCGAGAACCTCGCCGCCCTTGACCGTTATATCCACGCCGTGGAGGACCTCAACCCCTCCGAAGCTCTTGCGGAGTCCGGTAGCCCGGAGTTCGAGCCTCTTGTTCAGCGCTCCGTTCTCGGTCGTCATGATCCGCTCAGCCGCAGCCTCACCTGGTCGAGCCCGACCGCCGCCACCAGGACGACACCGGTCGCGACGTCCTGCCAGAACGACGAGATGCTCAGCAGGGTGAGTCCGTTCTGCATTATGCCGAGTATGAAGACACCGAGGACCGTACCCGGTATGGTGCCCCGCCCGCCGGAGAGGCTGGCGCCACCGAGGATGATGGCGGCCACCACCTCGAGCTCCACGCCCGTGGCCGCGTTCCCGGAGGCGGCGTCCAATTGCGACGCCAGGATCAGCCCGGCCAGGCCGGCCAGGAGACCGCTGACGATGAACATGACGAAGATGGTCGGCTTCTGGCGGATCCCGGACAGCCGCGCCGCTGTCGGGTTGCTACCGATCGCGTACACGGATCGGCCGAAGCGCGTGTAGCGGACTACGAACCACGCCAGCACGGTTATCAGGACGAACATGACGATCTGGGCCGGTACGCCGAAGATGTCGTTGGTGATGAACTCGACCTTTCCGTTCATCCTGATCGTCTGGCCGTTGGAGAACAGGCGCGCCAGTCCCCTGTATCCCAGCCAGGTACCGAGGGTGACGACGATCGAGGCGATACCCGCGTAGGCGGAGAGCACCCCGTTGAATATCCCGGCCAGGAGACCCACGGCGAGGGCGGCCAGGATGGCGGCCGCGGCGCTGTTCTCCTCGGCCACGACGCCCGCTATGCAGCCGCACAGCGCAGCCCCTGACGCCACCGACAGGTCGAAGTTGCCCGATATGAGAAGCAGGGTGCCCGGTGCGGCGAGGATGCCCAGGACCGAGACCGAGAGCAGCACGTTGCGCATGTTGCGGGTGGTGAGGAAGAATTCGCTGCCCTGCCAGAAGATGAACCCGAGGATCACCAGGACCACGATGAGAACCACTTCGGGTGGCATCGCCACGAATATGCGAGCGATCCGGGCCCGCCCGCTGATGCCTGCTACTGGCGCGGCATCCGGCGAGCCGGCCCCACCCTCTTCGACCGGCGTTTCGTCCATAACTTGCTCTCGCTCCTAACGGAAAAGCGGGGGCGGCAACAAGACTCGCTTGCGCCGCCCCCTGTTTGCTTACTGTCTACCTCAGCCCGGGTAGAACTGGTCGATGTTGTCCGCGCTCCCAAAGATGTGGTTCACGTACAGCGGATC
>VXRE01000062.1 GCA_009838635.1 Acidimicrobiia bacterium
GACGGGTTCGGGATCCGCGGCTCGCCATTAAACATGGGCGGCCCCCTCAAGGCCCTGCGCGACCGGGGCGCGCTATCGGTCGGCAATCCCAAGGGTGCGCACGCCATCAGCGTCGACGCCCGCGCCCCGGACTTCGACGGAGGGATCGTCACCCGGATCGACTCGGTGCCGCTGTCGATCATGGTGAACAAGGCGGGCCGGCGCTTCGCGGACGAGGGCGAGGATCTCTGGCCGAGGAGGTACGCCAGCTGGGGCCACCTGATCGCAGCCCAACCGGATCAGATCGCCTACTCGATATTCGACTCGCAGGTCAACGACCTCTTCATCCCGGGCCTGTACCCGCCGTACCGGGCGGAGACGCTCGACGGCCTGGCGGATCACGCCGGGCTTCCCCTGGATGCGCTCGAGCGGACGATCCGGCAGTTCAACGCGTCGGTCCCGGACGACCCTCCCTTCGACCACGGCGGCCTCGACGGGCGGAGCACGACCGGCCTCGACATACCGAAGTCCAACTGGGCGCTGCGCATCGACCGCCCGCCCTTCTACGCCTACCCCCTGCGGTGCGGGATCACCTTCACATACCTCGGCGTCAAGGTCGATGCCGAGGCCCGCCTGCAGACCGGCGAGGGCCGGGTCGACAACCTCTTCGCCGCTGGGGAGATCATGTCGGGCAACGTGCTGACCGCCGGCTACCTGGCGGGCTTCGGCCTCACGATCGGCGCGGTCTTCGGGCGGATAGCCGGGTCGGGAGCAGGCAGACACGCCTCGTCGGGCGCCTGACACCAGCGGCCCGGGCGGCTGCAAACGGCCATCTCGATCCGGCTCCAGGGTGACATCGGCGCCCCTCATGCTCCCAATATGGACACTCCGTCGGTCTGATGTCCATATGGGTACGGCTGCGGACATCTCCCGGAGGGAACGCCCGCAAGCGCGAGGGCTATCCGGCCCCTACTCGACCGTCCAGGTGCCGAGGCTGGTGACCAGCTTGCCCAGGTCGCCGCTGCCGCGGGCTGCCGTGGAGCGATTGACGGCGTCCTGGAGGGCGTCGTCGTAGACGGGGCGGTAGACGTCGCGGAAGATGCCCAGGGGGGTCGGTCCGTAGGGCCCGTGGGCCAGCCGGGAGAGGGCGAACGCCGCGGACGCGTCGTCGGCGTGCGCGTCGTGGACGATTATCTGCGACGGGTGGGCCGAGGCCCGGTCGACGATCGCAGCCCGGCCGCCGTCCCAGACCACGGCCTTCTCCTTGTCGGCGCCGATCACGACCGGCTGGCCGTGGACCAGGTCGATCCGGTTGGCGTGGCGCTCGGACTTACCGGTCAGCTGGATGAACGCCTTGTCGTTGAACACGTTGCAGTTCTGGTAGATCTCGATGAGGGCCGAGCCGCGGTGGGCGTGGGCGGCCTTCAGCATGGCGGTGGTGTGGTTCCGGTCCATGTCCAGCGTCCGGGCCACGAAGGTGGCCTCGGCGCCCAGCGCCAGGCTGACCGGGTTGAACGGGTAGTCGATCGATCCGGACGGCGACGACTTCGTGGTCTTGCCGGGTTCGGAGGTGGGCGAGTACTGGCCCTTCGTCAGCCCGTAGATCTGGTTGTTGAACAGCAGGATGGTCATGTCGATGTTGCGGCGCAGGGCGTGGATCAGGTGGTTGCCGCCGATCGACAGCAGATCCCCGTCCCCTCCGACCACCCACACCGACAGCGCCGGGTTGGCCACGGCCACGCCGGTGGCGATCGCCGGGGCCCGGCCGTGGATGGCGTGCATGCCGTAGGTGTTCATGTAGTAGGGGAAGCGGGCCGCGCAGCCGATGCCCGACACGAAGACCACGTTCTCGCGCTTGATGTCGAGCCCGGCGAAGAAGTTCTGGACCGCGGCGAGGATCGTGTAGTCGCCGCAGCCCGGGCACCAGCGGACCTCCTGGTCGGTCTGGAAGTCGACTCGTGTGTAGCTCATCCGCCTGCTATCTCCATGATCTTGGCGCTTATCTCGCCGAACTGGAACGGCACCCCCTCCACCTTGCTTAAGGAGATGACCGGACGGGCGAACTCCGCCTTCAGCATCCGCGACAGCTGACCGTTGTTCATCTCGGGTATCAGCACCCGCTCGTAGCTGCTCAGCACGGTGGTCATGTTGGGCGGTAGTGGACTCAGGTACCGGATCCGGGCGTAGGCGACCTTGGCGCCCTTCCGCCGGGCGTTGCCCACCCCCGCCTTGACCGCCGAGTACGTCGAGCCCCAGCTCAGCACCAGCAGGTCCGCCCCGTCGGGGTCGTCGACCTCCACCTCCGGGATGTCGTTGGCGATGTTCGCCACCTTCCAGGCCCTGATGTCGGTCATGAGCTGGTGGTTGTCGGGGTCGTAGGAGACGTTCCCCGTCCCCTCCTCCTTCTCGAGTCCGCCGATGCGGTGCTCGAGGCCGGGCATCCCGGGGATCGCCCAGCTGCGGGCCATGGTCTGGAGGTCGCGCAGGTAGGGCAGGAACTTGTCGCCGGCGTTCGGCCCGGTCGCGAACGGGACGCCGAGGCGCGGCAGGGATGCGATGTCGGGCAGCCTCCACGGCTCGGAACCGGTGGCGATGTAGCCGTCCGAGAGGAGGATGACCGGGGTCATGTACTTCACGGCGATCCGGGCGGCCTCGATGGCCACCTCGAACGCGTCCGAAGGGGAGGAGGCGGCGATCACCGGCAGGGGGGACTCGCCGTGGCGACCCCACACCGCCAGGAACAGGTCCGACTGCTCGGGCTTGGTCGGCAGCCCGGTCGAGGGGCCGCCCCGCTGCACGTCGACGATGATCATCGGCATCTCGGTGATCATCGCCAGACTGATCGTCTCGCCCTTGAGGGACAGGCCCGGCCCGCTCGTGCCGGTGACGGCCAGCGACCCGGCGAAGGCCGCGCCGAGCGCGGCGCCCGCCGCGGCGATCTCGTCCTCGGCCTGGAAGGTCTTGACTCCGAAGTTCCGGTGGCGCACCAGCTCGTGGAGGATCTCGGAGGCCGGGGTGATCGGGTAGGAGGCGTAGAACAGCGGCAGGCCCGACAGCACCGAGGCGGCCACCAGCCCCCACGACAGGGCGGCGTTGCCGTTGACGTTGGTGTAGGTGCCGGGCGGGAGCGCCGCAGGCCGCACCTCGATCTGGCGGGCGAAGCTCTCGGTGGTTATCCCGTAGTTGTACCCCGCCTTGAGGGCCGCCAGGTTGGCGTTCATCACCGGCTCGATCCGGCCGAACTTCTTCCTCACCCAGTCGGCGGTCACCTTGGTGTCG
>VXRE01000130.1 GCA_009838635.1 Acidimicrobiia bacterium
CCATCCCCGCCCACAGGTTGACCACGCAGTCGCCCCCCACGTATGCGCAGAACTCGGCCCCCACCTCGCCCCTGATGGCGAAGTTCTCCTCGAACGCGTCGACGACCCGTTCGAAGCCCGCGGCTGCGTGCCCGCTGATGTCGGTCACTGCGTGCGTTCCTTCACCGGGTTGAGACACTAGGGGGGTCCGCGAACCCCGCGCAAAGGGGTCCCGCGGCAGCCGCCAACCGCAAACGGCCGGTTGCCGGCGGATGACCCTTGCAGCATCCGTTTCGGGCTCCCCCCTAGTACCCTGGGACCGCGTCCACAGCGGAGGTGACGGCATCACCGACATGCGACCGATCGAACAGGTCGACTCCCAGGTGGCGGAGCTCATCCGCCGGGATGTGGCCCGCCAGAACACCCACATCCACCTGATCGCGTCCGAGAACTTCGCGTCGCCCGCCGTCATGGAGGCGTGCGGATCTATCTACACCAACAAGTACGCCGAGGGCTACCCGGGCCGGCGCTACTACGAGGGCTGTGAATGGGTGGACGGCGTCGAGAGCCTGGCCATCCACCGCGCCAAGGCCCTGTTCGGCGCCGAGTACGTCAACGTGCAACCCCACTCCGGCGCCCAGGCCAACATGGGGGTCTACTTCGCCCATCTCGAGCCGGGCGACACGGTGCTCGGCCTCAGCCTGGCCGAGGGCGGCCACCTGACCCACGGCTCGCCGGTGAACTTCTCCGGCCGCCTCTACCGGTTCGTGGCCTACGGGGTCGATCGCCATACCGAGCGGATCGACATGGACGAGGTGAGGGCCAAGGCACTCGAACACCGCCCCAAGATCGTCCTCGCCGGCTACTCCGCCTATTCCCGCCACCTCGACTACGACGCCTTCCGGTCGATAGCCGACGAGATCGGGGCGCTGCTGATGGTGGACGCGGCCCACTTCATCGGCCTGGTGGCGGGCGGGGCGTCGCCCAATCCCGTGCCGATCGCCGACATGGTCACCGCCACCACCCACAAGGCGCTCCGGGGACCCCGGGGCGGCATGATCATGGCCAAGGAGCAGTACGGGGCCGGTCTCAACAAGGCGGTCTTCCCCGACATGCAAGGGGGGCCGATCATCAGCCAGATCGCGGGCAAGGCGGTCTGCTTTCTGGAAGCTTCGACGGACGCCTACCGAGCCTACGCCCACCAGATCGTGGCCAACGCCTCGGCCATGGCTGGAGCGTTCATGGAGCGCGGGGTGCGGGTGGTCTCGGGCGGCACCGACAACCACCTGCTTCTGCTCGACATGCGGTCCATCGACGAGGACCTGACCGGCAAGGAAGCCTCGACGCTCCTCGACTCGATCGGGATCACCCTCAACCGGAACGGCATCCCGTTCGACCCCAGGCCGCCGTTCATCACCAGCGGCCTACGCATCGGCACGCCGGGCATCACCACCTGCGGGATGGAGGAAGCCGAGGCGGCGCGGATCGCCGAACTGATCACCCGCGCCCTCCGGCACCGGGCGGACGAGGCGGTGGTGTGGGAGGTCCAGAGCGACGTAGCGGAACTGGCCGCGGCCTTCCCTCCCTATCCCCCCGACTTCCCCGGCCACGTCTAGCCGCTCAAGAGCCGTTCCCCGCGAGAGTTGGCTGGGCTGAATTCTAAGGTGCAACTTTAGATTATCATGATAATCTAAAGGACATGTTTAGACGATCGTTGCTCTTGCCGCCGCCCGGTACGGAGACTTTCTTTCTCTGGGGGCCGCGGCAGGTGGGCAAGAGCACGCTGCTCAGGCAGCGCTATCCCGACGGTACGTGGGTCGATCTGCTCAAGGCCGACGAGTTCCGCCGCTATGCGGCGCGCCCCGAACTGCTACGTCAGGAGCTGGAGGCCGCGGGCCCGGATCCTTCCCGGCAGGTGGTCATCGACGAGGTCCAGAAAGTGCCCGCACTGCTCGACGAGGTGCACTGGCTGATCGAGAACCGCGGGCTGTGCTTCGCTCTGTGCGGGTCCAGCGCGCGCAAGGTGCGGCGCGGCGCGGCCAACCTCTTGGGCGGGCGCGCCCTGCGATACGATCTGCGCGGTCTCACCGCCGGAGAGATCGGGGAGGCCTTCGACCTCGACCGGGTGCTCAACCACGGCTACTTGCCCAGGATGTACCAGTCCGCCCGGCCCGGCCGCCTACTCGACGCCTACATCGGTGACTATTTGCGCCAGGAAGTCGCCGCCGAGGGCCTGGTACGGAACCTACCCGCGTTCTCGGACTTTCTGGACGCCGCCGCCCTAAGCGACGGCGACCCCGTCAACTACTCGAACATCGCCCGCGACTGCGGCGTGTCGGGACCCACCGCCAAGGCATACTTCGGCATCCTCGAAGACACGTTGCTGGCCCGGCGGCTGCCCCGCTGGCGGCGGCGGGCGAAGCGCCGCCTGGCCGGAGCGCCGAAGCTCTACTTCGAGGACGTGGGGGTTGTGAACCGCCTGGCCCGCCGGGGCGGACTCGAACGGGGCACGGATCGGTACGGCAAGGCGTTCGAGAACTGGGTCTTCCACGAGCTCTCCGCCTTCATTTCCTACCGCGACCGCGACGAGGAACTGGCCTACTGGAGACTCCCCAGCGGCATCGAGGTCGACTTCGTGATCGGCGACATGCGTCTCGCAGTCGAGGCGAAGGCGAGCGCCCGGATCAGCAGCCAACACCTCAAGGGACTCCGCACCCTGGCCGAGGAACACCCCGGTGTCCGCCGGATCATGGTGTGCCTCGAACCGCGCCCGCGCCGCACCGACGACGGCATCGACATCATCCCGGCGACAGACTTCGCCCGCGGTGTCTGGCAGGGTGACCTCGAGTAGGACCCGACTCACCACCAAACGTGGGCCCCGTTCGGTTTGTTCAGCGCCGGGCGTCTTTGTCCGGTGTCGGATGTTCGCGGCCGGTTGAAGCCTCCCTTGGCTATTCCGGTCACTAGGACGCGAATCTGTCACACCCTCCCTATAGGTTGTCTCATGCCAAGCACCGCCACCGGCCGACAGCTGCGCAAGGTCCGATCGGCCCGGCCGGGTTGGAGGGAACATACAGAAGGGGCTTCGTGGAGCGACCCGCCGTTTCATCCGGCATGAGGCCGGGTGTGGGCGCACACGCCCCGGAGCATGGTGGTGGAGG
>VXRE01000052.1 GCA_009838635.1 Acidimicrobiia bacterium
GGGAGCCGGTAGGCGGAGGGGAGGCGGGTGGACACGCGCCGATCATCCTAACCCTGGTGGCAGGTGCGATCGGATGGGAGTTTCAGCGTGGGCAGCGACCCGACGGGGATTCGGTGGTGGAGTCGATCGACTCCAGGAAGATGTCGATCTCCTGTGAAGCGGTGGCATAGGTCATCTCATCGAGCCGGGCGTCGGCGTAGACCACTCCGATCATCTGGTCCTGGTGGTTGAGCACCGGCCCGCCAGAGAAACCGGCCCCGGCGCCGGCGCGCACCCGGACGTTGTCCCGGCGTACGGAGCTCTCCTCGTCGTAGATGTTGCGACCCACGGCGACGATGAGGTCGGCATCGGCGAACGGGACCTCCTCCCTTTGCTGGGCGGCCCGGAGGCGGATCAGGCGTCCACCCTCTCCGGCTACGGCTCGGGCCACTGTGAGGATGGGTCGGTCCACGGACGGCGCCCGCAGCAGGGCCAGGTCCCGGTCGAGGTCGATCCCGACCAGGGTGGCGGCGTGCTCGGAGCCGTCCTCGAAGGTGACCGTCAGGCCGCCATCCGAGCCGGCCACGTTGTGCGCCACCGTGACCAGGTAGTGCCGGTCGATGACCACCGCCGAGCCGACCATGTCCTGATCGCAGACGCGACCGCGCAGTTGGGCGATCGCATCGAACGGGTCGGAGGCGATGGTCGGTTCCGGCGATCCGCACGCGGCCATGACCAGCACCAGACCCAGGGCGAGCCGCCTCATTGCCAGGAGGAAGCCTCCCGGAGGAGTCGTGCCACGGTCTGACCGGCGGCCGGCGTTTGACCGAGGACCTCCGAGTTGTAGTGGCACGTAATGGTGGTCTCGCACGGAAAGGCGAGCGCACCCCCTTGGGCGGAGGCTATGGGCACCCTCCTAGAGTAGAGGCGATGGATTCCCTGGAGGCGTCGCTAGATCCCAAGCCGAGTGTGGAGTTCGCCATGGTGGCCGACTCGGTTCAGGCGGTCGGTGGCAAGCTATACATCTTGGGTGGGGGTTGGGAACTGCTGTACGTGGAGTCCTTCCCGGCTCGCCATCCTTCCGTAGGTGTCGGAATCCGGTTGCGCGTCCCGTGGCCCTTCGCCGACTCCTTCAAGCTGTCGGTGGACCTGATGACTGAGGACGGCCGGAGCCTCCTCGGCAGCAGCCGGTTCTCCCGTACGGTCCAGGTCCGTCCACCGATCAGGCGTCTCCCCGGAGCGGAGATGGGGATGACCCGGGCGTTCACGTTCAACAACCTGGTGTTCCCCAGGCCGGGTGGCTACTGCTTCACCATCTATGTGGAGGACGAGGAAGTGTTCCGGATCCCCTTCCGGGTCCTGGAGCGTGCCCGCCGGGCGCCCCGGGCCGGCGGTGGCTGAGGTCCCTCAGCGCAGCAGGGGTCAGGACTGCTCGATCCTTCCGTCGGTGCGGATGCGGGTGGCGCGGCCGGATACCAGCAGGTCGTAGCCTTCACGAGCCACCACCAGCGGGCAGCTCCGGTCCGGATACAGCTCCGCGGCCACGATCACCCCTACCACCAGGATTGGGTCGACCTCCTCAAGCACCAGCGCAGCGGGCGCGGTCATGAGCCGCACCGACTCGGCCAGCACCGCGGAACCGCCCGATGATCCCCTCCCGCCCGGGAGGATGAGAACCCTGCCGGCGGTCGATTGCCCGTGCTGTGGATGGTGAGCGTCGATGATGGTTCCGTCCCGGGGGTCGATTCCTCCCCACCAACTCAGGGGTTGGTCGAGAACCAGGCTCGGGCCCTGGGCGGAACCCGGGAATATAGGGATGGCTTCTACGCTCACCACGGCCGCCTCTCCCTGATCACCCGGCCGGCGACCGCGGACTCCACGCAATCGGAGGTGGAGCCGAACACCACGTCGACGCCGAGGTTGCCGGGTGCGTAGTAGGCCCACTTGGCGGAGTCGGTCATGGCGAGGTCCAGACCGGCGGGGAGGATCGAGGTCACGTAGGTGCAGGTATCCACCACGAACATCACCCCTGCCTCCTCCAGGCGCGCCACGATCTCGGCGGACGAGGCCAACACGTCCCTTCCTGTGTTCACGTAGAGGCTTACATCAGGGTGGATCGGGCGGCCGGCCAGCAGGTCTTGGAGCCGGGCTATCTGGTGGGCCGAGTAGTGCGGCGTTCCCAGGTTCACCGTGCGGAGCTTCTCCGCGCCGGTACTCGACAGGGCCTCATAGGCGTGGGCGATCGCGTCTGTATCAACCCTCACCGTGCGAGGCGCGACACCACCGGTGGCGCTCGCCAGCGTGGGGGCCTCGGGCGTGATCCCCACCACGTGCATCATGCCGACCGCTCCCGACGTGGCCGCCCCCGCGCCCAGGACCTTGAGTTGGTCCTCCGTGGCGGCTTCGACACCCGTGATGGCGGGAACCTCGGATCCGGCCTCCCGTCCCACCAGGATCCCCAGCACGGCGAAGAATTCGTCGGTAAGCCGCGCTTCCTCCGCTATCCCCGAGACATCGATCCGGACGCGGGCGCGGCGGTGCCTGTCCAGATAGAGGCCGAACTCCGGAGCCCGTCCGGTGACGGCGGCGGCCATGTCGGCGAAGTCGCCGAACCGGGGTGTCCGGGCGCCGAGCACCGAGTTGGCGAACACGATGGCGTTCGACTCTCCCCAGGCGACGCGATCGCCTAGGCCGGGACGGGCCGCCAACTGGTAGGGGGCGCATGTCCAGGTGGGGGAGGCGCCCATGTCGAGGTAGGCCCTCATCATGGTCAGGGCTGCCTCCCTCGTCGGGTCGTCCCCGAGGAACAGGTCGGGATGGAGCAGGTCGAGCGAGGAGACGTTGAGGGTGGTCGGGACGGCCACCCGGCCACCACCGTCGCGCAGTCGGGCGGCGAAATCGAGGCTGGCCCGCCCGAGATAGAGAGTGCCGTCGATGTGGGCGCCCGAGATGTCGATCATCCGGCGGGCGCCGGTGGCGCGGGCCAGGCCCATCAGGATGCGCATGCCGAGAGCCAGAGCCTCGCTGCCCTCTCCCCGCAGCATGGCCTGATCCTCGTCGGTCAGAAAGGGGTCCATGTCGTCCCGTGTGGTCGGCACCGGCTGCGGATTGTATTGGTTGGGTCCGCTCGGACTCGCCGGGCGTCGTTGGATGCCCCGGCCGGCACTACCCTCGGCAATCGATGGCACTCCCACAGTCTTTTCTCGACCGGTTCGACGAGCCGTTCGGTTTCATGGACTTCGCCTCGATCGGCGCCATGTCGATCCCTGCCCGGGCCGGCCTCGCGGAGATGGCCGACGCCATGTCGGGCAGCCGGGGAAAGCTGGTGCCGATGGTGATGGATCGGGTCGAGACGACCCGCGGTCTCGGCGCCCGGGTGGTGGGCGTCCCGACCGAGCAGGTGACGCTGGTGCCCAGCACTTCGGCGGGCCTGTTCGCGGTCGCCTTCGGCCTGGCCGGCGGAACCGTGGTGGTGCCGGAGACCGAGTTCCCGGCCAACCTGTACCCGTGGGTGCGGGCCGCTGAGGCGGGACGCATCGACCTCAGGACGTTTCCTGTTCCCGGGGGCCGGCTGACGGCTGATCTGGTGGCGCAGGCGGTCGATTCAGGCACCACGGCGGTGGCGCTCAGCCATGTCGACTACCGGACCGGCTACCGATGCGACCTGCCCGCCATCCGGGAGGTCGCCGGCCCGGCGCTGCTGGTGGTCGATGCGGTCCAGGGCTTGGGCGCCCTCCGGTTCTCGATGGAGGGTGTGGATGTGATGGTGGCAGGCGGCCACAAGTGGCTCCGAGCCGGGGGAGGAGCCGGGCTGCTCGCCGTATCCGAGCGGGCTCTGGAACGGCTCCGCCCTGCCCTGACGGGTTGGCTTGGGGTCGTCGATCCGTTCGACACCGCCGCTCCGCTCCCGCATCCCCCGCTGGAGGGCGCCGACCGGTTCGTCATGGGGAGCGGGAGCTTCACTGCGGTCGCAGCCCTCTGCGAGTCGCTGCGAACGCTGCTGACCGTCTCGATGGAGGACGTGGAGGCGGCGGTCCTTGCCCGATCCAGGGCGGTGGAGGATGAAGCTCGCCGGTCGGGCGCCCGAGTAATGAGTCCCTGGCGCAAGGATGACGAGCGCAGCGGCATCGTCAGCTTCAGCCCTGCCCGGGAGTCGTCAGAGGATGCGTACGGCCGTCTGGTCGAGGAGGGCTTCTCGCTGACCGAGCGGAACGGGATGCTGCGGGTTGCGCCGCATGCCAGCACCCATCCCGACGCCCCGGCGGCAGTGGGGGAAATACTGGCGATGACTAGTTGCTAGTTACTTAAATCCGACTAACAACTAGCAACCAATAACTAGCAACTAAATACTTCCCGCCTCCTCCAGTTCGCCCACTGCTCGGGCCGCGCCCTCCATGTCATCCTCGACGATCACGGTGGCCACCTCGCCGACGGACTCCGGATACGGATCCTTCCGGTGTTCGGTGCCGACCCAGATCACCCGCTTTACCCCGGCGTTGCGGGCTGCCTCGGCCCATCCGGCCAGGACGTCATCCGGGTGTCGGGCGAAGGCCCGGTCGCGGTCGTCAGATGCCGCCTCCGTCACCATGACCGCACAGAAGCAATAGAGCGCCGCCGCTTCCACGTGCGAGCTGTCGGAGACGTCCCCGATGGCGACCTTCACGCCCCGTTCCTTGAGGCGGTCGGCAGCGGTGTCACGGGTGATGAAAGCCCGGACCTCGGCCGCCGAGCGGCAGACGGTCGAGATGATGGCTTCGCCGATACCCGTGTCGGCGCCCACGACTATTACTGGCATGACGACCCAAAGCTATCAGCCCGGGCGGTCGCCGTGCTCGGGCCGGACTCGCCCGCTCCGCTGGTGGGTGCTCAAAGTGGGGGGTGGTCGGCCCGCGACGCCTCGACTCGGGGTTCGGTTGCCGGCCACGGGGTTAACTGGACATTCCTGAGCACCCGCCTAGCATGACGGATTCGGTCGTCCGTTCGAGGAGGCCGTCCCGGTTGTGCTTCGCGGCCGATTAGCACCCTCCTGGCACTGCCGGAGGATTTGTCATCAGGATGCGATGGGGGAGAAGAAGTTGATGCCCGGTTTGTACCGGAGCGAGTTCGAGCATGAGGCGTGCGGTGTCAACTTCGTCGCGGACCTGAAGGGGAGACGAAGCCACCATCTCGTTGCGCTGGCGATGGGGGCGGCGGAGAACATGACCCATCGCGGTGCCACCGGATCCGACCCCGACACCGGCGACGGCGCCGGCATCCTGCTTCAGGTACCCGATCGTTTCCTCAGGGCTGCCGTTCCCTTCGCACTCCCTCCGGCCGGCCGCTACGCGACGGGCATCGCCTTCTTCCCCGACCAGGATGATCTGACCGCAGCGGGGATCCGGGAGGTCGAGCGGATCGTGGCCGACGAGGGTCTTGAGGTGCTCGGCTGGCGGGAGGTGCAGACCGATCCGTCCGTGATAGGAAGTGATGCCCGCAAGACCATGCCCGCTATGTGGCAGGTGTTCATCGACGGGAGCGGAGCTTCCGGGATGGCGCTGGAACGGCGAGCCTACGTGGTGCGGAAGCGGATCGAGCACGAGGTGCGTCTGCGCCCGGAAGACCGGCGTCCCCGCGAGGCGATCGGCGGCGCCCCCACCATGCACGAGGGTGTCTACTTCGCAAGCCTGTCTGCCAGGACCCTCATCTACAAGGGCATGCTCACCGGGTTGCAGCTGCCTGACTTCTTCATCGACCTGCACGACGACCGGGTCGAGAGCGCTATTGCCCTTGTCCACGCTCGGTTCTCGACCAACACCTTTCCGATGTGGCCGCTGGCCCATCCCTACCGGATGATCGCCCACAACGGCGAGATCAACACCATCCAGGGCAACCGCAACTTCATGAGAGCGCGCGAGAGCCTGCTGGCCACCGACCTGATTCCGGACCTCGAACGGGTATTCCCGGTCTGCACCCCGGGAGTCTCCGACACGGCCGGTTTCGACGAGGTGCTGGAGCTGCTCTACATGGGTGGGTACTCGCTGCCCGAGGCGGTCCTGATGATGATCCCCGAGCCGTGGGAGAAGCACGAGACCATGGACCCGGCGGTGCGGGATTTCTACCGCTATCACGCTTCGCTGATGGAACCCTGGGACGGTCCGGCGTCGATCGCATTCACCGACGGGCGGCAGATCGGCGCGGTGCTCGATCGCAACGGGCTGCGTCCCTCCCGCTACTGGGTCAGCGATGACGATCTGGTGGTGATGGCCTCGGAGGTGGGCGTCACCGACGTTCCCCAATCCCGCATCGTGGAGAAGGGCCGGCTCCGCCCCGGGAGGATGTTCCTGGTGGACACCGCCAGGGGCCGCATCGTCCGCGACGTGGAGATAAAGAGCGAGCTGGCGACGGCCCGGCCCTACACCGCCTGGCTGGGGGAGGGCCTCGTCCGGCTCCGGGAGCTTCCCGAGGCGACCGCGGAGGCGCGCGGCGACCTTCCGGTACTGGATCGGCTCCGAGCCTTCGGCTACACCCACGAAGACCTGAAGATGCTGATCGCGCCCATGGCCGCCGGGGGCGAGGAGGCGCTCGGATCGATGGGCACCGACACGCCGCCCGCGGTGCTGTCCGAGCGCAGCCGACTCCTGTTCGACTACTTCAAGCAGCTATTCGCCCAGGTAACCAACCCGCCGCTGGACGCCATCCGGGAGGAGTTGGTGACCTCGATGCGGACGACCATCGGTCCGGAGTCCAACCTGTTCCGTCCGGGGCCCCACTCTTGCAACATGATCGAGCTCGACAGTCCCGTGATCGACAACCGCCAGCTCGCCTCCCTGCTCCGCATGGACGAGGTCCCCGCGGTGGGGGGCAAGGCCGCCGTGGTGAGCTGCCATTTCAGCCCCGACGGTGGGGGCGACTCCCTGCGCAGAGCCCTCGAACGGGTGTGCGCCGAGGTCGACGGGTTGATCGAGTCCGGCGTGTGGGCGATAGTGCTGTCCGACCGGGACGTGGGTCCGGACCGGGTGCCCATTCCCTCGCTCCTCGCGACGGCCGCCGTTCACCACCACCTGATCCGCACCAGGAACCGCACCCGGATCGGCCTGATCGTCGAGACCGGGGATGCCCGGGAGGTCCATCACCTGTGCCTACTGCTGGGGTACGGCGCCACGGCCGTCAACCCCTACATGGCCTTCGCGGCCATCGACCACATGATCGAGGGCGGCAGTCACGGCCTGGCCGGGATGGACCCCGCCAAGGCCCATGCCAACTACGCCAAGGCGGCCGGCAAGGGAATCCTGAAGGTGATGTCGAAGATGGGCATCTCGACCATCACCTCCTACATCGGGGCACAGATCTTCGAGGCGGTGGGGATCGGCGCCGAGGTGATCGCCCCCTACTTCACCGGGACGGTTAGCCGCATCGGAGGTGTCGGCCTCGACGTGATCGCGGCCGAGGCGGTCCACCGGCACCGCAGCGCGTTCGCGGACAACCCCGGCGAGACCGCCCACCGCGACCTGGACGGAGGGGGCGAGTACCAGTGGCGGCGGGAGGGGGAGTACCACCTGTTCAACCCGGAGGTGGTCTACAAGCTCCAGCACTCGACGCGGGCCGGTCGCTACGACGTGTTCAACGAGTATTCCCGTCTCGTGGACGATCAGGCGGAACGGCTGGGCACCCTCCGGGGACTCTTCCGGTTCAAGACCGGGGAACGCACTCCCGTACCCATCGACGAGGTGGAGCCGGCGTCGGAGATCATGAAGCGGTTCACGACCGGCGCCATGTCCTACGGGTCCATCTCGCAGGAGGCGCACGAGACCCTGGCCATCGCCATGAACAGGATCGGCGGGAAGTCCAACACCGGGGAGGGCGGTGAGGACCCGGTCCGCAACATCCCCGACCCCAACGGTGACCTGCGGCGCAGCGCGGTCAAGCAGGTGGCTTCGGGCCGGTTCGGCGTCACCTCCGAGTACCTCGTGAACGCCGACGACCTCCAGATCAAGATGGCCCAGGGAGCCAAGCCGGGGGAGGGAGGCCAGCTCCCCGGCTACAAGGTCTATCCCTGGATCGCGGAGACCCGGATGTCCACACCTGGGGTGGGGCTGATATCGCCCCCGCCCCACCACGACATCTACTCGATCGAGGACATCAAGCAGCTCATCCACGACCTGAAGAACTCCAACCCGGAGGCGAGGATCCACGTCAAGCTGGTGGCCCAGATGGGCGTCGGAACGGTGGCGGCCGGGGTGGCCAAGGCGAAGGCCGACGTGGTTCTCATCTCCGGGCACGACGGCGGGACCGGAGCCTCCCCACTGACCTCCATCAAGCACGCCGGTGGTCCCTGGGAGATCGGGCTCGCCGAGACACAGCAGACCTTGCTGCTCAACGGGCTCCGGGACCGGATCGTGGTGCAGGCCGACGGGCAGCTGAAGACCGGCCGGGACGTGGTGATCGCCGCGCTGCTGGGCGCCGACGAGTACGGCTTCGCCACCGCGCCGCTGGTGGTCTCGGGCTGCATCATGATGCGGGTCTGCCACCTCGACACCTGCCCGGTGGGGGTGGCGACCCAGAACCCGGAGTTGCGCAAACGTTTCAACGGTAGGGCTCGCTTCATCGTCAACTTCATGCGCTTCGTAGCCGAGCAGGTGAGGGAGCTGCTCGCCGAGTTGGGCTTCCGCAGCCTGGACGAGGCGATCGGCCATGCCGAGTTGCTCGACGTACGCGACGCCGCGGATCACTGGAAAAGCGACGGTCTCGATCTCACCCCTATCTTCCACGTACCCGAACTGGCCGCCGGCCAGGCGAGGAGGCAGACCACCGAGCAGGATCACGGCCTAGCCCACGCCCTCGACCAGACCCTCATCCAGCTGGCGGAGGGGACCCTGGCGGGCGGTCCCCCGGTGACCCTGGACCTGCCGGTCCGCAACGTGAACCGCGCGGTGGGAACACTGCTCGGCTACCACGTCACCAGCCGCTACGGAGCTGCCGGGCTCCCGGACGACTCCATCACGGTCAACTTCACCGGCATGGGCGGCATGAGCTTCGGCGCCTTCCTCACCAGGGGCATCACCCTGCGGCTCGTCGGGAGCGCCAACGACTACGTCGGCAAGGGCCTGTCCGGAGGTCGTATCGTGGTCACGCCCCCGCCGGAGGCCCCTCTGGTGGCCGAGGAGAACATCATCGCCGGGAACGTGATCCTCTACGGCGCGACCTCGGGAGAGATATTCCTGCGGGGCGTGGTGGGGGAGCGTTTCTGCGTCCGTAACTCCGGAGCGGTGGCCGTGGTGGAAGGGGTCGGGGACCACGGATGCGAGTACATGACCGGCGGGCGGGCGGTGATCCTAGGCCGTACGGGCCGCAACTTCGCCGCAGGTATGTCGGGCGGGATCGCCTACGTCTACGACCGGGACGGCTCCTTCCCCGGCCAGGTCAACACCGAGATGGTGTCGCTCGACCCGCTGGACCGGGACGATCTGGCCTTCCTGCGCAGCACGCTGACCGCCCATCTCCGGGAAACGGACTCCGCTGTCGCCGCCCGGATACTGGACCGATGGGACCGCGAGGTGCGGCGCTTCGTCAAGGTGATGCCGGATGACTACAAGCGGGTGCGTGACGCGGTCCGGCGAGCTGAGGATGCCGGGGAGCCGGTGCTCGATGCGATCATGGCGGCGGCTCATGGGTGATGTCCGGGGCTTCCTCACACACGGGCGCCGGATGCCGGTGCGCCGCCCGGTGGGGCTCCGGGTGCTCGACTGGAACGAGGTCTACGAGGACTTCCCGGTCACGCAGGTCCGGGATCAAGCCTCCCGATGCATGGACTGCGGTATCCCCTTCTGCAGCGGGGGCTGCCCGCTAGGCAACCTGATTCCCGACTGGAACGATCTCGTTTACCGAGACGACTGGCGCCAGGCCATCGATCGGCTGCACGCCACCAACAACTTCCCGGAGTTCACCGGGCGGTTGTGTCCGGCGCCCTGCGAGGCGGCCTGCGTGCTCGGCATCAATTCCGATCCGGTGACCATCGAGCAGATCGAACTCGAGATCATCGAGAAGGCCTGGGCCGAGGGATGGGTGACTCCGGTGATGCCCGCCACCGTGACCGGCCACAGCGTGGCGGTGGTCGGATCCGGACCGGCTGGGCTGGCTGCGGCGCAGCAGCTCACCCGGGCCGGTCATGCCGTCACCGTGTTCGAGCGGGATGACCGTATCGGCGGCCTGCTCCGCTACGGCATTCCCGATTTCAAGATGGAGAAGCGGTTCCTGGATCGGCGCCTGGCCCAGATGGAAGCCGAGGGCACCCGGTTCCGGGTGAACGCCGATGTCGGGGCCGACCCGCCCGCCGACCGGCTCCGGGGCGAGTTCGACGCCGTGATCCTGGCCGGTGGCGCCACCCTGGCCCGTGACCTGCCGATCGCCGGCCGGGACCTGGAGGGCATCCACCAGGCGATGGAGTACCTGACCCCGTCCAACCGGATACAGGCGGGTGACCTGTCCGCAACCCCGATCTCCGCTCGTGACAAGCGGGTCATCATCATCGGAGGCGGCGACACCGGCGCCGACTGCCTGGGAACCGCCCACCGCCAGGGAGCCGCAGCGGTGCACCAGTTCGAGATCATGCCCCGACCTCCCGATCAACGGGCCGATGCGACGCCGTGGCCGACCTGGCCGCTCATGTACCGGGTGTCGGCCGCCCACGAGGAGGGCGGGCAGCGCGAGTTCGCCATCAATACGGAGGAGTTCGTGGGCGACTCCGCCGGACACGTGACCGCGCTCCGGACTCATCGGGTCGACATGAGGTCGGTTGACGGCCGGCTGTCGTTCGAGCGGGTGGACGACTCAGCCGAGGAGTACCGCGCGGACCTGGTGCTGCTGGCGCTGGGCTTCGCCGGCCCGGATCGATCGCCGATGCTGGAGCAACTGGGCGTGGAGATGACCGGCCGGGGGAACGTGGCCCGCGACCACCGCTGGGCCACGAATGTCGAAGGGGTCTTCGTTGCCGGTGACATGGGCCGCGGCCAGTCGCTGATCGTGTGGGCCATCGCCGAGGGCAGGAGCTGCGCGGCGGCGGTGGACCACTATCTCATGGGTGAGACCATGCTTCCGGACCCGGTTACTCCGACCGATACCCCCTGGCGCTAGCCCTAGTCTCCTCAGATTCCGGCGCTCCGAGCGGGCATTCAGGTGCTTCCGCCTCGTGCGTCTTGGGGCGGATCGGATTCCCCACCTCGAAGCCGGGCGGGCTCCACGGCGTGGCGACCGAAACGGACTCTCAGGTCGTCCACTGTCTCCGCCAGGTTTTCCCAGCGCTCCTCTTGGCCTGCCATCAGCTGACGGGGCGCCTCGGTGGGTTGCAGACCACGGACCGCGACGCCGAGCAGCCGGACGGGCCGGCCTCCCACGCCGGCACGGTCCAGCAGGCGGCAGCAGGACCGGTACAGCTCCCTGGACACATAGGTCGCGGACGGCAATGTCTCGGCGCGGGTGATGGTCCTGAAGTCGGGAAACCGGAGTTTGAGAGACACCGTGCGTCCCGAGAGTCCCGCCCGACGCAACCTCCACGCGACCTGATCGGCCTGGCGCAACAGGTGGGAGCGCAGCGCCTCCGTACCCGAGATGTCATGCTCGAAGGTCTGCTCGACCGAGATCGACTTGGCACCAGTGCGAGGCTCCACGACCCTCTCGTCGATCCCGTTGGCCAGGCGGTGCAGGTGATCCGCCGTCGCCTCTCCCAGGTGGCTGCGGAGGAGGGGAATGGACGCTCGGGCCAGTTGACCTACTGTGCCGATCCCCATCGAGGCGAGCTTGTTCCGGGTGGACTTGCCAACCCCCCACAGCTCCCGCACGTCAAGGTGTTCCAGAAACGCCCTCTCGCTTCCCTCGGTGACGATATGGAGGCCGTCCGGCTTGGCGTATCCGGACGCCATCTTGGCCAGGTACAGGGAGGTGGCCGCGCCCACCGAGGCCGGAAGGAGCAGTTCACTCCTGATCCGAGCCCGGATGGCCTCGGCCACGGCGCGGCTGTTCGGGTAATGCCGGCGCAGACCGCGTACATCCAGGAAGGCCTCATCGACTGACAACCCCTGCACGAGGGGGGTGAAGTCCCGGAATATCGAGAAGACCTGCTCGGAGATCTCGCCGTAGCGTCGGTGGCTGGGCGGAACGATCACCAGTCCCGGGCATGTCCGTCGGGCGGTGCTCATCGCCATGGCCGAGCGAACACCGGCAGCCCTGGCCTCGTAGGAAGCCGAGGCGACCACTCCTCTTGGTCCCGCGCCGCCGACTACCACCGGCTGTCCCACCAGCCCGCGGTCGTCGAGCCGCTCCACCTCCACGTAGAACGCATCCATGTCCACATGGAGAATGGGCTCGGCGATGCGCGGCTCGTCCATGTGCAGCCAACACTACGTGATCGGTTCGGGGTTGTTACTAGGTAGAATTCATTAGCTGTCTGCGATAGATTGTCTTAGATTAGAGCGTTCACGAGTCCGTCGGCTGTTCGAGTGACCCATCGCCACCCGGCGAAAGGCCCGGAGCTCCCGCTCTTGCATTTCGTGCCCTGATTCCGGCCGAGCCTTGGTATCATCAGGGTACATCCATCTGAACGACCGGGCCTTGTTAAGTTAACCGGCGGGAAGGCCTCACCATGACGACCACAGTTGACATCGATCTCGGCGCCTACAAGCTGGGTTGGAGCGACCCCGAGGACGACTACGTCTTCAAGCCCGAGAAGGGCCTGTCCGAGGACATCATCCGCGAGATGTCGTTCATCAAGGGCGAGCCGGATTGGATGCTCAACTTCCGCCTCAAGGCATACCGGCGGTTCCAGCAGCGACCCATGCCCACCTGGGGCGGCGGCGGTCTGCTGGATGAGATCGACTTCGACGACATCTACTACTACGTCAAGCCGGCCGAGGAACAGGCCAAGGACTGGGACATGGTGCCCGAGTCCATCAAGGACACCTACGAGAAGCTGGGCATTCCCGAGGCGGAGCGCAAGTTCCTGGCCGGGGTGACCGCCCAGTACGAGTCGGAGGTCGTCTACCACCGCAACCGGGAGGACCTGGAGTCGTTGGGGGTCCTGTTCATGGACATGGACTCCGCGGTGCGGGACCATCCCGACATCGTCAAGGAGCACTTCGGGACGGTGATCCCGCCCAACGACAACAAGTTCGCCGCCCTCAACTCGGCGGTCTGGTCGGGAGGCTCGTTCATCTACGTGCCTCCGGGCGTCCACGTGGACCAGCCCCTCCAGGCCTACTTCAGGATCAACTCGGAGAACATGGGCCAGTTCGAGCGGACCCTGATCATCGTGGACGAGGGTGCTTTCTGCCACTACGTAGAGGGGTGCTCGGCGCCTGTCTACACCACTGACTCCCTCCACTCGGCGGTGGTCGAGATCGTCGTCAAGCGGGGCGGGCGCTGCCGCTACACCACGATCCAGAACTGGTCGAACAACGTCTACAACCTGGTGACCAAGCGGGCGGCCGCCTATGCCGACGCCACCATGGAATGGGTCGACGGCAATATCGGGTCAAAGCTGACGATGAAGTACCCGGCGGTGTGGCTGATGGAGCCCGGCGCCCATGGCGAGGTGCTGTCGATCGCGTTCGCGGGTGAGGATCAGCACCAGGACACGGGCGCCAAGATGGTCCATGTCGCCCCGAACACCACCTCCACCATCCTGTCCAAGTCCATCGCCCGTGAGGGGGGCAGGGCCGGTTACCGGGGTCTGGTGAGGGTGGAACCCGGAGCGGAGAGTGCCAAGTCCTTTGTCCGCTGCGACGCCCTGATCCTCGATGACGACAGCCGCTCCGACACCTACCCCTACATGGAGATCGAGGAGTCGGACACGGAGATCGGTCACGAGGCAACGGTGTCCAAGGTCGGTGAGGAGCAACTCTTCTACCTGATGAGCCGGGGCCTCACCGAGGACGAGGCCACCTCGATGGTGGTGGCCGGGTTCATCGAGCCGATCGTGAAGGAGCTCCCGATGGAGTACGCGGTCGAGATGAACCGGCTCATCGAGCTGAACATGGCGGCTGCCGGAGCGGTCGGCTAACTTCTAGTTTCTAGTCGGTAGTTTCTAGTTTCTAGTTATCTGCGATAGATTGTCTTATATAAGATCGTTCTAGTTCCCGCAGGCTTTCCGGGCTGCCCATCGCGCCGAGGTCAGTACGGTCGTGGATCAGCAGGGTGGGGAAAACTGCGGCAGCCTTGGCTGATACGCACCCAACGACTAACAGCTAAAAACTCGCAACTAGCAACTAGCAACTAGCAACCAGCAACTAGAGATCTATCAGAGTCTTCAGTTCGTATGCGTTGCTGGGATGCCGCAGCTTCGAGAGGGCCCGGCGTTCGATCTGGCGGATGTGCTCCCGGGTCACGCCCATCCTGGCGCCGATGTCGGTCAGGGTCATCATCTGGGTTCCCCCCAACCCGTAACGGCTGACCACCACCGTGCGCTCGTCGTCGGTGAGAATGCTCAGGGCCTCTTCGATCCGGGCTCGTCTCACGGCGGCGGCAGCATAGGCGAACGGATCGATGGCGGTCTTGTCCGGGACGAAATCCCCGAGCACCGCATCCCCGTCCTCCCCGACCGGACGATCTATCGAGATGGTGCTGGTGGGGGTGGCCAGGGCGGTTGTCACCCGGTCGATGTCGAGACCGCTGGCGGCCGCGATCTCCTCACGGGTCGGCCGGCGCCGGAGCTCCTCGGTCAGCGTGTAGACCGTCTCGTTCACCGTTCTGACGATGTCGACCATGTGCACCGGCAGGCGGATGGTGCGAGCCTGGTTGCCCAAACCCCGGGTGATGGCCTGGCGGATCCACCAGGTGGCGTACGTGGAGAACTTGAAGCCCTTGCGCCAGTCGAACTTCTCGACAGCCCGTATCAGTCCGAGGTTGCCCTCTTGTATCATGTCGATCAGGTCCATGCCTCGGCCCGAATAGCGCTTGGCGATCGAGATGACGAGGCGGAGGTTCGACTGGATGAAGATCGCTTTGGCTCTCTCGCCCTCCCTCACCAGCCGGCGTAGCTTCAGGCCGTCGGTCGGGTCGAGATCGGGCGTGGCGTCGAGTTGCTCGCAAGCCTGGCGGCCCAGTTCGATCTGGAGTGCGAGGTCAACCTCGTCCTGGGCGGTCAGGAGGGGGTGCGCCGATACCTCGTCAAGGTACAGGTCAACTGCGTCGGTCGATAGCGGTGTCTCCCTCGCTGTCAAGACCACGCCTACTTACCCCCTCTCTACGGGCACGACAAGGCAACGTATCACCCCGGCAACGATTTGGCAATGTGTTCTTTGATTATGCGGTCCGCATGAGACAGATTCAATGGCCCCGATGGCCTGTTCTGTCCTTCCCGCGATCCGTGGTGTGGTCACTGGCGCCCGTCCTGGGATCGGTCCTCCTGACAGCCTGCCTGGCGCAATCTCCGGTGGTGGTCGGGGAAGCGCCGATACCCGCGCCGACGGAGGTTCCGACCGTGGCCATCCTGGTCAAGGACGATGCGGGAGAGCCGATCGTCGGAGCGTTGGCCGACACGGATTACGGCCAGGAGGTCACCGACGGGAGCGGTGTGTTCCGGGTGCGTTGGGAGGGCGAGCCCACCTCGGCCTCGGTTAAGGCCCAAGGTTTCTTCCCCGGCGCGGTGGAGGTCGACTCGTTCCAGGACGATCCCGTCGAACTGGCCCTGCGGCCCGTGGTGCTGCGGGGTGCGGTGGTGGACAACCAGGGATTCGGGTTGGCGATCGCCTCGGTGTCCCTGGGCGGCGTCAACGTGATGACCGACGACCAGGGCAGTTTCGAGATATCACGGGCTTCACCCGGCACCATCACCGTCGAACGCCCGGGTTGGGTGGCGACCGAGTTCGTCTGGGACGGGGAGATACTCGTCCACGAGATCGTCCTGGAGCCCTATCTGATCCGCGCCCTGCATGTCGGGCACACCGTCTTCGTCTCCGAGGGGCAGTGGTCGGAGATACTCTCGATCGCAGAGGACACGGTGGTCAACGCCCTCGTGATCGATGTCAAGGACGAATCCGGACGGGTGCTGTTCGACACGGACGTGGGCCTGGCCCGTGAGATCGGTGCGGTGGACGTTCTGTTCAACATCGACCGGGTGGTCAACCAGATGGACGTCAGGGGGTTGTACAAGATCGCTCGTCTCGTGACCTTCCAGGACCCCATCGCGGCGCGGGCCATTGTCGAAATGGCGGTATTCGACACCGCCACCGGCACCTCCTTCCGCAAACGCAACCAGTACTTCCTCGATCCCACCGATCAGCAAGCTCGGGAATACGCCTTGCGGCTGGCGGAGGAGGTCTGCGCGGCCGGGTTCGACGAGATCCAGTTCGACTACGTCCGGTTCCCGGACGGCTATCCCGACACGGCCGTCTTCGATCTGGGCGACTCGGAGGACATCCGGATCGGGACGATCACCACCTTCCTGGCACAGGCAGCCGAGCGCCTCCACCCGCTAGGGTGCGTGGTCGGGGCCGACATCTTCGGGTTCATCACCACCGTGATAGGGGATGGCGGGATCGGCCAGGAGTTCACCACCCTCTCCACCACCGCCGACGTGCTGTCGCCGATGGTCTACCCGAGCCACTACTCGACCGGGTGGTTCGGCTTCGACACGCCCAACGATCACCCGGGCGAGGTGGTGGCCGGAGCGCTCGACGCAGGTCTGAAACGGCTGGAGGGCCAGTCCATCATCCGGCCCTGGCTCCAGGATTTCTACTACACACCGGAGCAGGTGCGCGAGCAGATCGATGCTGCCGAGGCCCGCTCGTTGGGCTGGATGCTGTGGAACGCGGCCAGCATCTTCAACGTGGACGCGCTCGATCCGGAGACCCCGTGATTCCGACCCCCGACGACGAGGTGGCGGGCCGGCCTGCCCCCCAGACCGATGCGTTCGATCAGCTCCAAGCCGAGCTGATCGGGTGCCGGCGGTGCGCCCGCCTGGTGGCTTGGAGGGAGGAGTTGGCGGTGAAGAAGCGAGCCGCCTACGCCGACCATGACTACTGGGCTCGACCGGTCCCGATGCTGGGGGGTCCCGAGGCCCGGCTGCTGATCATCGGCCTGGCCCCCGGCGCCCACGGCTCGAACCGCACCGGCCAGATGTTCACCGGGGACCGGTCCGGGGAGTGGTTGTTCCGGACCCTTCACCGGGCGGGCTTCGCCAACCGTCCGGTCGCGGACCACCGGGATGACGGCTTCCGCCTGATCGACGCGGCCATAACCGCCATCGTCAGGTGCGTACCGCCCCAGAACCGTCCCACTGCGGCCGAGCGGGACGCCTGCGCCCCCTGGATCGAGCAGGAACTCGACCTGTGCCGGCGCGTGCGGGTGGTGGTGGCGCTCGGCGGCATGGCCTTCGACCAGACGCTGCGCATCGGCCGGCGCCGGGGTTGGGAGATCCCGGTTCCCAAGCCGCGTTTCTCCCACGGCGTCGAGGTGCACCCGGGCGCGGGAGCCCCGTCGATCATCGGCTGCTATCACCCCTCCCAGCAGAACACCTTCACCGGGAAGCTGACCGAGGACATGCTGGACAACGTGTTCGCCCGAGCCGCCCACCTGATCGGTGGGTGACGCTGACGGTCCGCCCTGCCTTTGGCCGGTTGACGGCGGATAGATAGCATCGGTTTACCCGTTACCATCCGCCCGCCGGATTCCGGAAGAAGGATCTGTTTCCTTGTACTCACCCCCAGTGACCATGTCCATCGGCGACGAGCCGGCCTGGCTGGCCGGCCTGCGCGACCGGGGTCGCCAGGCCTTGGCGTCGGCTGCCATGCCCGGTCCCAAGGACGAGGACTGGAAGTACGTGGACATCGACTTCGTCCTCGACGACTTCCGTCCCGCTACCGAACCGTCCGGCGGGTTGGGCCGCGACGAGTACCTCGAGGCGCTGGGAGAGGTCAGCGGCGGCCTGACCATGGTGGACGGCGCCGTGGTGGATGTCGAGGCCGGCGAGGTCGAGGTCCATCGGTCGGTTGACGTACCGGACGGAAGGCCGGCAAGCCTCTACGGATCGATGGCATCCCCCGAGGTCGACGTGTTCGCAGCCGCCAACCACGCCATGGCGCCGCCCGGCGCGGTGGTGACGATCCCGGCCGGAAGGACGCTTGCCGCGCCGGTGGTCGTGGATGTCCAGGCCGTGACCGAGGGGGCGGTCAGCTTCCCGCACGTGACGGTGGTGGGGGAGCCCGACTCGGAAGCCTCGGTAGTGGTGCTGTACCGCTCGGCGCCGGGTGCCGAACTGCTGGTCTGTCCCATCGTGGAGGCGCTGGCGGATCGAAGCGCCCGCCTGTCCGTCTCGGTCGTCCAGAACCTGTCCGATCCGGCCCGCATGGTGGCGCATCACCAGTTCGCTGCCGAGCGGGACTCCACGCTCCGGATCGGGGAGGTGGGTCTCGGGGGGCTGTACGCCCGGCAGAGGCTGGGGATATCCCTGGCCGGGGCCGGATCGTCGGTCCAGATGGGAGGCATCTACTTCGGCGACGGCTCTCAGGTCCTGGACTACCGCATCTACGTCACCCACCGGGGTCCCCGGACCACCTCCGACATCTTCCTCAAGGGCGCCGTCGCCGATAACGCCGAGGCAGTCTGGACCGGACTGATGAGGATCGAGAAAGGGGCCGTGGGCACCTCCGCATTCGAGACCAACCGCAACCTGGTGCTCTCGGACGGCGCCAAGGTCAACTCGGTTCCGAACCTGGAGATACTCACCGACGACCTCCAGTGCGGCCACGGGTCCTCCTCGGGCCCGCTGGACGAGCAACAGCTCTACTACCTGATGAGCCGCGGGCTTCCCCGGAACCCGGCCGAGCGCCTGCTGGTGAGAGGCTTCTTCAACGAGATACTGTCGGGATTCTCCGTGCCCGAACTGGCCGCGCCGTCGCGCCGGGCGGTGGCCGCCAAGTTCGCCGGCGCACAACAGCGGGCTGCGTCCTGATGGCGTGGCTGGATGCCGGCGCCGCGGACGGCTTCCCCGAGGGCGGGTCCCGGGTGGACCTGGCCGGCCGCTCCCTGGCCGTGTTCCGGATCGCGGACGACTTCTACGTGATCGGAGACATCTGCAGCCACGCGTTCGCCTCCCTGTCCGAGGGTGAGCTATGGGATTACGACGTGGAGTGCCCGCTCCACGGCTCGGAGTTCGACGTCCGGACCGGAATACCCCGGGGCCTACCGGCCACCCAGCCGGTAGCCACCTACGAGGTGAGGCTCGAGCAGGGCCGGGTCATGGTGAGTGTGGACGGGGGCGGAGGCGACCGATGAGCAGGACGGCCCTCCAGGTGAGGGATCTCCGTGCCTCCACCAGCGGGCTCGACATCCTCAAGGGAGTCGATCTGGACGTTCCGTTCGGTGAGGTTCACGCCATCATGGGTCCCAACGGGTCGGGCAAGTCCACCCTCTGCCACGTCCTGGCCGGAAAGCCCGGCTACGGGGTGTCGGGGGCCATATCCGTGGATGGCGCCTCGATCGTGGACCTCGACGTTCACGAACGGGCTCAGGCCGGCCTGTTCCAGGCCCTCCAGTATCCGGTGGAGATTCCCGGCCTCGACCTGGCCGTGTTGCTCGAAGAGGCGGCCGTGGCGCTGGGCGCCGGCCCGGAGGAGGCGAGGGAGCGGATCGCTGTCCAGGCAGGGCGTCTCCGGATGGAACGGTTCCTCAGTCGGTCTGTCAACGGCGATCTGTCGGGAGGGGAGAAGAAGCGCTCGGAGGTGTTCCAGCTGGCGGTCCTGGAGCCGCGGGTGATTGTGCTGGACGAGATCGACTCCGGGCTGGACATCGACTCGGTCCGGGAGGTCGCGGCCGCGGTGGAGGAGATGCGCGGCGACGAGGTGGCCATCCTGATGATCACCCACTACAGCCGCATCCTCAACTACGTCCGCCCCGACCGGGTGCACATCATGATGGACGGCGCCATCGTCGACTCCGGAGGGCCGGAGCTCGCGGACGAGTTGGAGGATGGCGGCTACAGGGCGGTGCGGTCTCGCCTGGGCATCGCCGCTCCCAAGGCCCCGAGCAGCACCCCCAAGGTGAGCGACTTCTTCAAGGACACGCCATTTGATCTTTAGTTGCTAGTTGTTAGTTGCTAGTAACGTTGGGTTAGACTGGACTTTGCGCCTCCGGGACCGCTAGCCCCCATCTTGGGGGGTGGGCTACGAGGCTGGAGTCGATCGGGCTGGGGATTCCTGGTTCTCAGGGCTCCGGGGCAGTCGCACCGTCATGATCGTGTACTCCCCGGGTTCGGAGACCGGTGTGATTTCCCCTCCGTGCTCCCGGACGATGTCGTGGGACAAGGTCATTCCCAGTCCCGTGTGCCTGTTACCCGCCTTGGTGGTGAAGAAGGGGTTGAAGATCCTTGACATGACCTCCGTGGTCATGCCCATGCCGTTGTCCCGGACCCGGATGGACGCGCCATCCGGGGTCCGCCGGGTCTCGATGCCCAGTTCGGGCTCGAACCCGTCACCCGAGGCGGCGGCCCGTTCCGCCATGGCGTGGCAGGCGTTGGTCACCAGATTGGCGAAGAGGCGCGCCAGGTCCTCCTCCACCCCGAGAATCGGTCCCAAGTCCGGATCGAGGTCGAGGCGGACATTGGCGTCGAAGCCCGGGACCTGGGCCTGTACCGCCTGATGGGCTAGGCGGGCCTGCTCCGCTATGAGCCTGTTCAGATCGACAGAACCGAAGGTCCCGGTGCTCCTACGTCCCATGGCCAGCATGTCGGCAATGATCCGGTCGGCCCTGTCCGTGTGAGAGACGATCCGTTCCATGTTCGCGCCGATGGCGCCGGTCAAGTGGTCCATCTCGTCGGGATCTTCGATCTCGGGCCGTCTCGACATCTCCCCGACCTCGTGCACCATGATCCGGGAGGAGCTCGCGAAGTTCCGTATGAACTGGAGCGGGTTGCGGATCTCGTGGGCCACACCGGCGGACAGCTCTCCCAACTCGGCCAGCTTCTGCTGGCTGATGATCCGGTCCTGGGCGCTCTTCAACTCGTCGAGGGTGTCTTCCAGAGCGAGGTTCTTCTCCCGCAGCTCATCCGAGAGTTCCTGCACCAGGTCCAACTGCATCGCCCGGATGGAACTCTGCCGCAGCGTCTCGAGGGCCTCGCAGGACTTCGAGACCTCGTCGCGGCCCCTGGGTTCGATCCGGTACTCGAAGTCACCCATTCCCAGGCGCCGGATCCAGGCTTCGACGGCGATGGTCCGGCTACCGACGTAGACGAGGAAGACGGTCTTGGCGAGCGTCAAGCCGAGCATCGTTGCGGCCAGGATCCTCAACGTGAGGTTGCCGTGCAGGGCAGCCTGGACATTGGTGGCTACCAGAAGGCCTATGACGACGAGCACCATGAGCAGGTACTGGACCGAGTAGCGCCTGAGCGACAACTTGGAGAGCCCGAAGGGATCGTTGGACTCGAGAGGCTGGTCGAAGAGCGGGTTCTGTCGGATCATCGGGTTAACTCTCTGCGCGTGTCTTGGCGTGATCGCGCCACCGTCACGGGAGCGCTCAGCCGCTCCACCCCCCTTTGTGGGTAGTCGACTGTTGGCCGTGGTTCGCGGTGGTTCAGCGTACGTGGCCGTCCCGGGTGAACCGCGCCAAGATCTGCCGGAGAGTGATTGCCTGAGTCCCGCCAGTGGTGCCGGGCGTGGTCAGGATGGTAGTTGGCCCCGGTACGCCGGTGGCAGGTGCCCGATGGGGTCTCGAGGACCTCCGGTGGTCGAACCGGTCAACGTACTCGAGGCTGGCGCATTCGGCTTGGTCAGGGGGAGGGCGATTCTCAGGGTTTTCTCAGGTTCCTCTCAGGTAATCCACAGATCGGGCGTCCACATTGATCCCGACGGATGCGACAGGAAGGACCCGGGATGCGATTAGCCCTACTCATAGGAGCGGCGGCGCTGGTGGTCGGCGCTGCCGCCCTAGCCCTGGTCCATGTGGAAATAGTGCCGGCCGCGGAGTCCGGTGAGGCCGGCGAGGACAGAACCAGGGAAGGGGCGCCGGCTGACCATCCGCAACCCCTTCCCAGAGAGTGAGGTCAAGCCGCCGAACCAGGGCCAAGCTCAGTTCACCCTGTCTCCAGGTTTGCCTCCCTCCGCCGGGGGCAGGGTGAACCCCACCTCAGCTCCGCCGTCGGCGGAGTTTCTCGCGAATACCGTTCCTCCGTTGGCGCTGATCAGGTGGTCGACTATCGCCAGTCCCAGACCTGATCCGGGCATCGTCCGGGCCTCTGCCGACCGGTAGAAACGCCGGAAGACGTGCGGCAGATCCTCTGCGGGGATGCCGGGGCCGTCGTCCCGCACGGTGAACGTTCCCCCTTCGACCACGATCTCGACCCGGCGCTCAGCCCATTTGATCCCGTTGTCGACCAGGTTGCTCATGGCCCGCTCCAGCTGCGTCCGCCGTCCGGTCACGACCGAGCTCCCGCCCACGACGGTGACCTCCATGCCGGGGAGCCTGACGTAGCGAGAGCGGAGCTCCCGCGCCAGCGTCCCCAGGTCTACGTCCTGGATCGGCTCCGCCGCATGACGTACATCGGACGTCAGATCCACCAACTCGGCGGCGAGTTGGGCCAATTGGTTGGACTCCCGGAGCGCCGCCTCGATCAGTTCGTCCTGCTCCTCCTCGCTGAGCCGGTGGTCCTGGCGCCGGAGAACTTCCAGGTTGGTCTTGAGGGCGGTGATCGGAGTCCGGAACTCGTGCCCGGCGTCGGAGACCAGGCGCTGCTGCTCCTGGCGCGAGACGCGGAGGGAGTTGAGCATGGAGCGGAAGGCGGTGGCGAGGCGTCCGATCTCGGCAGGGGCCGAGAGGTCGAGGCGCTCCCCGGCGGACAGGTCCTCTGTGGAGGCGACGTGCTCGGCCGCATCCGTTAGATCGCTGATCGGACGTACGGCTCGCGAGGCCATGATCCAGCCGGTGAGCGCCACCAGCAGGACCCCGACGGCGCCGATGGAGAGGAGTCGCCCGGTCAGGGCCGCCAGGTTGCTCTCGAGCTGGGACTGGTCGGCCAGTATCTGGACCGCTACCACCGTGCCCGGAGTGGTCTCCCGGAGCTGCACCCGAACCGTGATCATCCGGTACAGGGTGTCGCCGATGGGGACATCCCGGAGGAAGGTAGGCCTGGCGCCGGCCACCACGTCCAGGTCGGTGGCCTCGACAGGCGGGGTGACACCCGCCGGACCCACCCTGAGCAGCACGGCGCCGTCCTCGTCGAAGACCTGGACGGCGGCGTCGTTGACGATCCGGGGCAGCACTTCCTCGCGCTGTTCCTCACGCTGCTCGAACAGGCGTCCGGTCAGCTCGTGGACCTGGTTAGCCCGCCCGCGGAGGTCCTCGTCCAAGGCTCCGCGCAGCCGGCGCTCCACGGAGACTATGGCTGCCACCGTCATCAGGCCGATGGCGAGGGTTGCCACCAGGCCCAGACCCACCGCCCATCGCCAGCGCAGGCTCATGGCTCTCTTGCCACGTAGCCGACTCCCCGCACGGTGTGGACGAGGCGAGGCTCCCCGCCGGCCTCGAGCTTGCGCCGCACGTATCCGATGTAGACCTCCAGGGGGTTCGAGGAGGTCTCGAAGGAGTAGCCCCAGATGCGGTCCATGATCACGTCCCGAGACAGCACGATCCTGCTGTTGACCAGCAGTAGCTCCAGCAGGTCGAACTCGGTCTTGGTCAGCTGAACCTCCCGGTCCCCTCTGTGGACCTGCCGGGTGGCGGGATTGAGGGTGAGGTCTGCGAGTTGGAGGGTGTCGTCGCTGTCGGAAGCCCCGCTGCGGCGGAGCAGAGCCCTGATCCTGGCCAGCAGCTCGTCCAGGGCAAAGGGCTTGACCAGGTAGTCGTCGGCGCCGGCGTCCAGGCCCTCCACCCGGTTCGAGACATCGTGGCGGGCGGTGAGCATCAGGATGGGTGTCCGGTCGCCGAGGGCCCGGAGATGGCGAGCCATTCCCAGCCCGTCCAGGCGAGGCATCATGACGTCGAGAATGATGGCGTCGGCGGGCCGGATGGACAGCTGCTCGAGCCCGGCCATTCCGTCTCCGGCAGTGGTGACCTCGTAGCCCTCCAACCGGAGTGCTCGGCGCAGCGACCGGCGTACCTCCTGGTCGTCCTCGACTACGAGAAGCCTTCCACTGCCCACGAGTTCAGGTTATACCCGCTCGCCGGCCTGGCAGAGGTTCGTTCTCAGGAGGCGAGCCGGTCGATCCGGGCGGCCAGATCGGTGTCCTTGCGGGTGAGGCCGCCCTCGTCGTGGGTGGTCAGGGAGATGGTGACCCGCCGGTAGCGGAGGTCGATGTCGGGATGGTGGAAGGCCCGCTCGGCCACCACCCCCACCGAGGCCACGAAGCCGATGGCCGAGGCGAAGTCGGCGAGGACGAAGGTCCTGGAGATCGTCTCATCCTTTATCTCCCAGCCCGGATGGTATTCGAGGAAGGCCTGTCTCTCGTATGCGTCCAGAAGCGCCATCCACCCACCATAACCCCGATTCTTCACATACACGGGCAGAGGTCCGGGGCCCCTTCTCTTCGTTCCGGGCCGCCGGCCGTCCAGGCATGAAGAATGGGGTTGACCGCGTGTCCACGGAAGGGCCGGGTACCCTCGCCGGACACGCGCTCTGGCCGCGATCCGGGGAGAGGAATGTCGATCCGCCACGATCAGGGAATCGTCCTACGCGGCTACCCGTTCGGCGAGGCCGACCGGGTCCTGGTCATCATCAGCCCCAATCATGGCCAGGTGAGAGCGGTCGCCAAGGGAGTCCGGAGGACCAAGAGCCGGTTCGGGGGCCGGCTCGAACCCCTAACCCATGTCGATCTGGTGCTGTACCAGGGCCGCAACCTGGCCACGGTGACCCAGGTGGCGGTGATCGAGGCCTTCCCCAGGCTCCGCCAGGACCTCGACGCGGTGATGGTGGCCGGCACCATGGCGGAGGCGGTGGGCAAGGTGGTGGTGGAGGAGGAGCCCTCGCACCGGATCTTCCTGCTCCTCCTGCGGGGGCTTCGCGCCCTGGAGGAGGGGGCCGGCGGCATGGACCTGCTGGCGTCCTTCCTGCTCAAGCTGTCGGAGGCCATCGGCCAGGCCCCGGCCCTCGAGCATTGCGCGGCCTGCGGCGCCCGGAACCGCCTCGGCAGGTTCAGCATGGCCGGCGGGGGCTTGATCTGCGAACGCTGTGACGCCGGGGGAACCTTCCGCTTGAGGGAGGGACTGAGCGAGCATCTGGTCCGCCTGGCGGCGGCCGATCTGTCCGGCTTCACCACCCCCGACAGCAACCTCGCTACCGATGCGGTTGGGCTGGTGCGGAGGTTCGTCGAGTACCACATCGAGTCCGGGCTGGCCGGGCTCGCCTTCGGCATCGGTAGGGGATCCCGGTGAGAGAGGGATCGGCAGCGGGCTCGGCCGCCCTCGACCTGAGCGGGCTGGACCGGCGCCGGCTCCCCGCCCACGTCGGCTTGATCATGGACGGGAACGGACGCTGGGCGATGGCCCGCAACCTGCCCCGCACGGGCGGTCACGCAGCCGGCGAGACCGCGCTGTTCGAATGCGTGGAAGGGGCCCTGGAGATCGGCCTCAGTTGGCTGTCCGCCTACACCTTCTCCACGGAGAACTGGACCCGCCACCCGGACGAGGTCTCGTTCCTCATGTGGTTCAACGAGGACATCCTGCTGCGCCGGCTGGACTCCCTGGCCGGCATGGGGGTCCGCATCTGCTTCGCCGGTGACCTGGCTGATCCACGCATTCCCGACCGCAACCGGGCGCTCATGCAAGACGCGGAACAACGCACCGCCTCCAACCGCCGCCTGAGCCTGGTGCTGGCCTTCAACTACGGGGGACGGGCGGAGATCGCCCGCGCCGTCCGGGCGCTTGCGACCGAGGTAGCGGACGGGGGCCGGGAACCCAGCGAGATCACCGAGGAGGACATCGCCGAGCGTTTGTACGTTCCCGGCATGCCCGATCCGGACCTGATCGTCCGCACCTCGGGTGAGATGCGGATATCCAACTTCCTGCTCTGGGGCAGCGCCTATTCCGAGCTAGTCTTCACCGAAACGCTGTGGCCGGAGTTCGGAGCCCAGCATCTGGTGGATGCCGTGGTCGAGTACCAGCGCCGCCGCAGGCGCTTCGGAGGCGCCCTCTCGAACCAGTCTCCCTGACCGGCCGGACCCGGGTTCCGTGCTCGGGCCCGTTCCGCACCGTTCCTCCCCACCCGAGAGGCCCGGTCCGAACGAGGGTCTTGAAAGTGTCACAAGCGTCCGATACGTTGCCGAACGCCAAGCACCAACACCCGGCTGATACGTCTACCGATCGGAACGGCCGGCTCGGAGGGAACACACAGGCTCCGATGGGGCGAACCGGCCGTAACCCGGCACCGACCCGGGTATGGCCCAACACGCCCCAGGCCAAGGACAGGTGGTGGCGGGGGAGGGCCCGGTGCGAAGCACCGTTTTTCGCGAGTTCCGGAACTTGAGGCAGAGGACGCCATATATGACGCCCTGAGCCTCAAGTTCAGCGCCTGCACCATTCTCGATGCACAGGGCGTCATGGGTGGTGCGGTGTTCCTCAGGTTCAGCGCCTGTTCCGTTCTCGATGCACAGGGCGTCATGGGTGGCGTTCTGATCCTGAGGTTCGTCCGATGGCCGGAGCTGCCGGGTATAGAGGCAGGGCCGGGTACCATCGTCCCGGTCCCGTACCCTCTCCCGGTTGAGTCCTGATGACCGCTCCCAGCTTCGAGACGATCGTGAACCTGGCCACCAAGCGCGGCTTCGTCTTCCGGGCGTCGGAGATTTACGGCGGGCTCCGGTCGGCCTACGACTACGGGCCTCTCGGTGTGGCGCTGCTCCGCAACGTGAAGGAGGCCTGGTGGCGGTCGATGGTGCAGCTGCGCGATGACGTGGTCGGGCTCGATTCGGCGATCATCCAGTCGCCCCGGGTCTGGGAGGCCTCCGGGCACGTGGGCCAGTTCAACGACCCTCTCGTGGAGTGCGTCTCCTGCCATGCCCGGCACCGGTTCGACCGGCTCGAAGACCCGGACCGCTGTCCCACGTGCGGCCTCCGCGACTCCTTCACGGATTCCCGCGACTTCAACCTGATGTTCAAGACCCACATGGGTCCGGTCGCCTCCGACTCCAACCTCGTCTACCTGCGTCCCGAGACCGCCCAGGGCATCTTCACCAACTTCGAGAACGTGCGGCGGGTGGCCCGGCTCAAGCTCCCGTTCGGGATCGCCCAGCTCGGCAAGTCGTTCCGCAACGAGATCACCCCGGGACAGTTCGTCTTCCGCACCAGGGAGTTCGAGCAGATGGAGATGGAGTTCTTCACCCATCCCGACCACGCCGACGGCTGGTTCCAGTACTGGGTGGAGGAGAGGCACCAGTGGTACCTCGACCTGGGCATGGACGCCGCCAACATCCGGCTGCGCAGCCACGCCGAGGACGAGTTGGCCCATTACGCGGTGGCCACCTACGACGTCGAGTACCGGTTCCCGTGGGGTTGGGACGAGCTGGAGGGCATCGCCAACCGGACCGATTTCGATCTGCGCCAGCATTCGGAAGCCTCGGGAAAGGACCTGCGCTACTTCGACCAGGCGGCCGGTGAGCGCCTCTTCCCCTACGTGATCGAGCCGGCGGCCGGAGCCACCCGGGCGGCCTTCGCCTTCCTGATCGACGCCTACCACACAGAGACGGTGCGCGACGCCCCCCGCACGGTGCTGAGGCTCGACTACCGCCTCGCTCCGGTCAAGGTGGCCGTGCTCCCACTCTCGAAGAAGCCCGACCTGGTGGAGGTGACGGGACGGGTGGCCGACGCGCTCCGTCCCCACTGGGACATCGAGGTAGATGTCACCCAGGCGATCGGGAGGCGCTACCGCCGCCAGGACGAGATCGGGACGCCCTACTGCGTGACGGTCGACTTCGACACCCTGGAAGACGAGGCGGTCACGGTCCGGGATCGGGACACGATGGCCCAGGACCGGGTGGGGATCGGGCAACTCCGCGGCTACCTGGGCGAGCGCCTCGGCGCCGGTTAGGAGGAGCAGTGCGGATGGCTCGGTGGATCGTTCTCGCGCTGGCGGTGGTCGTGGTGTTGGTTCTGGGCGCCGCGGCCTACGTGTGGTTCTCGGGCGGCAGCGGCGAGCCCAGCACCGAGGTGACCGCTCCCCCCATCACCTCCGCCCCCACGGCGGTGGGCCCTCCCCCCATATCCCCGCTGC
>VXRE01000012.1 GCA_009838635.1 Acidimicrobiia bacterium
CTCCGCATCTCAGCCACCGACCGGGCAAGCCGGAACTACGCGTCCTCACGAGGAGAACGTCTAAGCCGTTTGGTAGCGGACCGGCGCCGCTTGGCCTCGAGGCGCCTCCGGTGGGCTGACCGCCCGGGCTTCGTGGCTCGCCGGATGGGTGGCTCGGGCGCCAGGGCGCCATCGAGGAGGGTGGCCATCCGACGCAACGCCTCCTGGCGGTTCCGCCACTGCGAGCGGTGATCGTCGGCCACGATCCGTAGCGTTCCCGACACCATCCTCGCCTGCAGGTGACGTTCGATACGCCGTTTCTCCTCATCGGTGAAAGACGGAGACCCGGCGATCGACAGGGTGACACCTACCCTCGTGTTCGACCGGTTGGCGTGCTGGCCTCCCGGTCCCGAAGCGGGACCGAAGTCCCATCGGAGCTCCGTAGCCGGCACGACCGGACCATGCCGGAGCCTGAGGTCAGTTTTGGATTCCGCCGCCATGCTGAACGAAACTACCCGCATGGACGCCATACCTCCCAAACCTTGGGTGATGGCCGCCCGGCCCCGCACGCTGTGGGCCGCCGTGGCGCCGGTGATGGTCGGAACCGGGTTGGCCGTCGGAGACCAGGTCTTCCGCCCGGATGCCCTGGTGACAACCCTCGTCTGCGCTCTCGCTCTCCAGATCGCCGCCAACTTCGCGAACGACGCCTCCGACGCCCACCGAGGGGCGGATCCGGAGACCAGGATCGGACCGACCCGGGTGGTGGCCGCGGGACTGCTCCCGGCCCGCCGGGTCTGGGCCGGCGTGGCGGTCATGTTCGTCATCGCGGCGCTGTGCGGCGTCTACATCGCCTCCATCACCAGCTGGGGGGTGATAGTGGTAGGCGTCGCGGCCCTCGTCGCCACGGTGACGTACACGGGCGGTCCCTCGCCGTACGGGTACCGCGGCATGGGTGAGGTATCGGTGTTCGTGTTCTTCGGGCTGGTCGCCACGGTGGGCAGCCGTTACGCCCACGACGCGACCTTGCCTGCCGAGGCGTGGTGGCTGGCCGTCCCGGTCGGCTGCACGGCCTCCGCCATCCTGGTGGCCAACAACATCCGGGACATCGACACCGACTCGATGGCCGGCAAGCGGACCATGGCCGTGATCCTGGGCCGGCGCCGTGCCCGGGCGTTCTTCGTGGCGCTGGTGGGCGGCGCCTTCGCCGTGGCAGCCGTCGGGGCCCTAATCGGGATGACCCCCCGGTGGTCCGCCCTGGCGCTGCTGGCCACTCCCCTGGCCGTGCCCTTGATCCGCACCATCCGATCCGCCTCCGACGGCCCCGCGCTCATCCGGGTGCTCGAGGGAACCGCTCGGCTCCATCTCTTCGTGGGAGCCGGTCTCGCAATCGGCGCCGCGATCGGCTGAGCGGCCCGGCGCCCCAGCGTCAGGCGAGAAGGCACTCCTTGGCCACGGCACGGGCCTGGTCCATGGTCGTGACTATCCGATCGGCAGGTACTTCCCGCAGGACGTCCAGCCCCTCCAACGTCTTGGCCACCGACTCCGGCTGCGCCATGATCACGCATGAGGTGTCGGACCTCGTGGCAACGTCGATGAGCTGTGCGATCATCATCGCGGCGCTGTCGTCGATGTAGGTCGTCTCCGAGAAGTCGAAGATGACCACCTCATGGTCCCCGATCTCGGCTCCTATCACGCTCACCAGCTTGTTGGCGGACGAGACGGTGAAGCTGCCCCGGAGGGCCACCATCCCGACCCGGGCCTCGAAGGGATCGGTGGTGTCTAACTCCCTGTCCTCGCCGAAGAAGGTCCGGTCGAGCAGCGGCACCGAGATGACGCTGTCCAGTTCCAGGCGTTCCAGCTGGCGGGCGTGCGCCAGGCCGCCGGCGATCAAGCCGATCGCCACCGCCGTAATCAGGTCCACCGAGACCGTGAGGACCAGGGTCACCAGCATGACCACCAGGTGCTGGGAGCGCAGGCGGTGGATCCGGAGCAGCAGCCGCCGGTCCATGATGTCCCAGCCGACCTTCATCAGCACGCCTGCGAGCGCGGCCAGCGGGATGGGCTCGGCGAACCGGCCCAGTCCGAGGACCACGGCCAGCACGAACACGGCTCTCAGCGCGCCGGATACCCGGGTCGACCCGCCGGAGCGTATGTTGATGACCGTCCCCATGGTGGCCCCGGCCCCCGGCAGCGCTCCGAACAACCCCGCGACCATGTTGCCGATTCCCTGGCCGATCATCTCCCGGTCGGGGTTGTGCTTGCGACCCGTGAGGGAATCCGCCACCAGCGATGTCAGCAGGCTGTCCACCGAGCCCAGGAGGGCCAGGATCAGCGCCGGCTGGAGGGCGGTCACGAGGAAGGCGGTGGCCGGCATCTCCCATGCCAGACCCGGCAGCCCGGTGGGGATCTGACCTATCACCGGCGCGTCCGAGAGCCACAGGACGCCCAGGAGAGTGCCGCTGAGCAGCGCCACGAGGGGGCCGGGAGCATACCGGGACAGCCGCCGCGGCCAGAGGAACCCGACCACCAGCGTTACCACCGCGATGACCACTGCGCTGGTGTTGACGTTGCCGAGCGCGTCAGGCAGTGCCCGTACCGCCCCGATGGCGCCGCCTGAGGCCGAGTCCGCCCCGAGAAACGGCATCAGCTGCAGGATGATCACGATGATGCCGATGCCCGACATGAAGCCGGACACGACGACGTGGGGCGTATAGGCGACGAACCGGCCGATCCTCGACAGGCCCAGCAGGATCTGGAACAGGCCCGCCAGCAGGACCACCGTCAGCGCTTCGGGCAGGGTGTCGGCGTGGGTAGTGAGAACCACGGCCATCGCCACCGCCATCGGAGCGGTCGGGCCCGATATCTGGGAGGGTGTCCCGCCGAAGACCGCGGCGAAGAAACCGACTGCGATCGCGCCGTAGAGCCCGGCTGCAGGACCCATTCCCGAGGCGATGCCGAAGCCCAGCGACACCGGCAGGGCCACCACCATGGAGGTGAGGCCACCGAAGAAGTCCCCCCGGAGGGTATCGAGGTCGTACTTCACTGCCGCCGCCCGCTGTCGAGCACCAAGGCCCCGCCGGCGGTCCGGCGGCATAGCGGCCTCAGCCGGCCATTGTCGATGCGGTAGACCAATCCATGGATCTCCAGGTCCGCACCGGCGTCCCAGGCGTCGCGCACGATGGCCGTGGCCGCGACCTTGCGCACCTGGTCGACCACGCTCAACTCGGACAGCCGCTGCGCCAGATGATCACCGTTTAGCCCCGCCAGGTCTGATCGGTATGCGCGCATCACCGGGTGGAGGTTATCGAGCCAGTCCCCTGCAGGGCCGCCGGGATCCCCTTTCAAGAAAGCGGCCACTCCGGCGCAACCGTAGTGGCCGCAGACCACCACGCGTCGCACCCCGAGCACCTCCACCGCGAATTGCAGCACCGACAGGAGGCTTGGGTCGGACGGGACCACCAGGTTGGCAACATTGCGGTGAACGAACACGTCCCCCGGCGGGAGGTCCATGATCAGGTTGGGCGAAACGCGGCTGTCCGAACACCCGATCCACAGCATCTCCGGTTGCTGCCCCTTGGCCAGGAGGCGGAACAGGTCCGGGTCTGCCCGGATCTGCCGTTCCGCCCAGCCGCGGTTACGTTCGAGTATGTGGTCAATGTCGATGAGGACGACCTCCCCAGCCGACTCAGAATCGTAACCAACACGGCCACACCATCCGACCACGGGCAAAGCAGTCGGCACCGTGGTAGTTTGTAGGAACGTTGCTATCCATTGGAAGGTAGGTCGAGGTGTCGACACCTGCGCGCAGCATGAGCAGCCGGGAGTTCAACCAGGCAACCGGTGAGGCGAAGCGGGCCGCCCGGAACGGCCCCGTGTATGTAACGGATCGCGGGCGGCCGTCCCATGTATTGCTGAGTTACGAGCTCTACCGGGAACTGACCGTGGACAGGCCGCATTTCGCCGACATTCTGTGCAGAACGCCAGGCATCGGCGAGGTCGAGGCGGAGTTCCCCAGACCGGGCGATCCGGCGAGACCTGCTGACTTCGAGTGATGTACGTCCTCGACACCGTTGTCGTCTCCGAGACGCGCAAGATCCGGTCCGGCCGAGCCGATCCCGGTGTTGCTTCATGGGTGGCCCGAGTAGACCATGAACTGGCCTACATATCCGCCATCACCATCCAGGCACTCGAACTCGGTGTGTTGCTGGCCGAAGGTCGTGACCCGGCGTCGGGCGCGGTCCTGCGGCGCTGGCTCGACAACGATGTCTACGAGGCCTTCGATGGGCGCATCCTGCCGGTGGACGCCATGGTGGCGCGATTGGCCGCCTCCCTACATGTACCGGATCCGGCCCCTGTGAGCGACGCTCTCATCGGCGCCACCGCTTTGGCGAATGACATGGTCCTGGCGACCCGCAACACCAGGGACTTCGGGCGCTTCCCGGGGCTCGAGGTCCTGAACCCGTGGGAATTCGCCGCTACGAGAAGGTCTTGAGCGCGTCTGCTATCTCGGAGGCGACCAGGTCGGGGCGTTCCATCGGAACCAGGTGGTTCTGGCCCGCCATGTAGGTGGTGGTCACGTTGGGGAGCGCCTCGGGCAGCAGCGCCAGGGGGGGTCCCAGCTCACCGGCCCGGTCGGTGACGACGAGCCGCACCGGGGTGGTCAGTTCGTCGAGGCGGGCGAAGGCGCCGCACTCGGAGCCGGCGGCGAACACGTCCGCCTCGACCTCTCGGCGGCAGCGCAGCGCTACCCCTTCGGGTACTTCACGGAAGCCGTGATCCACGTAGGCCCGGAACGCCTCCGGATGCCAGCGCTGGAACAGCGGCTTGGACAGGTACGTCTCGATCAGCTCCTCCCGGGAGCCGAAGACCGAGCGTCTCCGGGCCGCTCCCTGTGCCAGCGAGAACTCGGGGTTGCGCACGAAGGGCGGCGGGATGAGGACCGGCTCGACCAGCACCAGCCCGGTGAAGGTACCGGGGCGCAGGAACTCCGCCAGGACCAGCACGGTCCCGCCCATCGAGTGGCCCACTCCGACCACGGATTCCGGTAACCGTCCGGCGCGGTCGAGGTCTCCGATCAGCTCGACCAGATCCCTCCCGAGCGTCCACCACGACGCAGGCAGTTCCAGCGCCGACCCTCGTCCGTGGCCGCGGGCATCCCATGCCAGCGCCGGTGCCGCAACGCCTTGGTCCCGGAGGCTCGACACTACCGGTCGCCAGAGCTCCTTGCAGAATCCGGTGGCATGGGCCAGCAGGAGGAGCCCGTCGCCCGCGCCGTCATGCCATTCGAGGGCTCTCCGATCCACGGGCGCGGGTCTCTCTAGTGATCTGTCTGCGAAACAACCAGGCGTGCTATGGCGGCCATCGGCGCCCCTCGCTGCGTTCCGCTTCCTCTACGTACCGCTGCGGGTATGCCTTCGTCAGCGGGCCTTGCGAGGAACACCGCTGCCATCGCCATACCACACCGCATTCCACAGACAGACCACTAGTGGTCTGCGCGCCAGGGCTCGACCGCATCCGGGTCGACGCCGTAGCGGCCGATCGCCTCCACCACCGTTCCCGGATCGACCCCTCCCGACCCTGCCAACTCGGAGAGGACCGCTACCACCACGTTGGGGCCGTTCACCTCGTAGAACCGGCGGAGGTCCTCTCGGGCATCCGAGCGTCCGAAGCCGTCCGTGCCGAGCGATGTGTAGGGGCCGGGAACCCAGCGGGAGACCTGGTCGGGAACCGCCCGCATGTAGTCGGTCACCGCCACGACCGGGTCGTCGACGGCGCCGAGGCGCTCGGTGACCAGCGGGGTTCGGGGCGCCCGGTCGGGATGGAGCCGGTTCCACCGCTCCACCGCGATGGCATCGTCGCGTAGGCGGCCGTAGGACGTCACGCTCCATAGCTCCGCCCCCACCCCGTAGCGCTCCGCCAACTCGTGGCGGGCCCACCGGGCGGCGCTGTGGCTCGGCCCGGAGAAGAGGATCGCCGCCCGGTGCGGCACGCCTTCGGGTGCTCCGGCAAACCGGTACATACCTTCGACGATCCCGTCTCTCGCTCCGTCGGGCATGGGCGGCTGGACATAGTTCTCGTTGTAGATGGTGAGGTAGAAGATGACGTCGTCCTGATCGACGCACATGCGGTGGAGGCCGTGCTCGACGATGACCGCGAGCTCGTAGGCGAACGCCGGGTCGTAGCTGACCACGGCCGGGTTGGTCGAGGCCAGGATCAGGCTGTGCCCGTCCTGGTGCTGGAGGCCCTCCCCCGCCAGGGTCGTCCGGCCGGCGGTCCCGCCCATCAAGAAGCCCCGAGCCCGAGCGTCGGCGGCCTGCCAGATGAGATCCCCCACCCGCTGGAACCCGAACATCGAGTAGAAGGTGAAGAACGGAACGGTCATCACCCCGCGGTCGGCGTAGGAGGTGCCCGAAGCGATGAAGCTGCACATCGACCCCGCCTCGGTGATGCCTTCCTCCAGGATCTGGCCATCCTGGGACTCCTTGTAGGACAGGAGCAGGGCGGCGTCGATCGGCTCGTACTTCTGCCCCCCGGACGCGTAGATCTTCAGCTCCCGGAACAGCCCGTCCATGCCGAAGGTGCGGGCCTCGTCCGGGACGATGGGCACCACCCGCTCCCCGAACCTCTCATCCCTGGCCAGGCCCCTGAGCAACCGCACGAAGGCCATGGTGGTGGATGCCTCGTGGGCGCCCGTTCCCGCATGGAACTCGTCGTAGATGGAGGGGTCGGGCAACTCGATCCGCCGCCTGGCGCGCACCGTCCGGTAGGGCAGCATCCCGTTGAGTGCCTTCCGCCGGTCCATCATGTACTGGTACTCGGGAGCATCCTTCGCGAACCGGCAGTACGGGAGCTCCCGGCCGTCCTCCAGCAACTCCGCAGGGATGTCCTCCTGGAGGTTGATGCGCTCTCGGAGCCGGCGGAACTGCTCGTTGGACATCTTCTTGATCTGGTGGGTGGCGTTGCGACCCTCGATGTCCGGTCCGAGCGTCCAGCCCTTGATGGTCTTGGCGAGGATCACGGTGGGCGCGCCGGTCTGCTCGGTGGCGGCCTTGTAGGCGGCGTAGAGCTTCTTGTAGTCGTGGCCCCCCCGGGGCAGCTTCTCGAGCTGGCGGTCATTCAGGTGCTCCACCATGCGCCGCAACCGGGGATCGGGCCCGAAGAACTCCTCCCGGATACTGGCGCCGGGTAGCGACTTCAGCCGCTGGTAGGCGCCGTCGACGGTCTCGTTCATCCTCTTGACGAGCACGCCGTCCACGTCGTTGGCGATGAGCTCGTCCCAGCCCCACCCCCAGATCACCTTGATCACGTTCCAGCCCGCGCCCCGGAACACCGCCTCGAGTTCCTGGATGATCTTGCCGTTGCCGCGCACCGGACCGTCGAGGCGCTGCAGGTTGCAGTTGACCACCCAGATCAGGTTGTCCAGCTGCTCCCGGGCCGCTAGCGAAATGGACCCGAGGGTCTCCGGCTCGTCGCACTCGCCGTCACCGATGAAGCACCACACCCGTGACTCGCCGGTGTCATCGAGACCCCGGTTGTGGAGGTAGCGGTTGAAACGGGCCTGGTAGATGGAGGCAATCGGTCCGAGACCCATCGAGACGGTCGGGTACTCCCAGAAGTCGGGCATGAGCCTGGGATGCGGGTAGGACGACAGACCCTTCGGAGAGAGCTCGCGGCGGAAGTTGTCCAGATGCTCCTCATCGAGACGCCGCTCCAGGAAGGCCCGGGCATAGATGCCGGGAGCGGCATGGCCTTGTATGTACACGTGGTCACCCGGCTGCCCCTCCGCCTTGCCCCGGAAGAAGTGGTTGAATCCGACCTCGTACTGCGCCGCCGACGATGCGAACGTGGAGAGGTGCCCACCGATCCCCTCGACAGCCTTGTTGGCCTTGACCACCATCACCGCCGCATTCCAGCGGATGAAACGCCTGATCCGCTTCTCGAGGTACTCGTCGCCGGGGAACCAGGCCTGCTCCTCGGCGGGGATGGTGTTGACGTAGGGCGTGGAGACGGTCGGCGGGTAAGCGACCCCCATCTCCCGGGCCCGGTTGAGGAGCGCGCGGACCAGGAATCGGGCCCTGGCCTCGCCCCGGAAGTCGACCACCGCTTCCAGGGAGTCGATCCATTCCTGGGTCTCCTCCGGGTCGATGTCGGGTAGTTGTCGGAAGAACCCGTCGATCTTCAAACGCCCACGCTCCTTCCACAGTCCGTGACCCCTCCAACTCTATCGGGGTCGGAGCCGTGTACGAACCGGTATCCGAGATCTCGAGTGAGACTGGCCGTCTTGGAGGCTTCCCGAGGGGACGGGTAGCGTGCCGACTATGAGTTTCTGGCGTCTGGATCCGGATGTGATCCACCTCAATCACGGGTCCTTCGGGGCCACACCGGAGCCCGCCCTGGAGGAGCAACGGCGTCTCCGGGATGCCATGGAGTCCAATCCCACCAGGTGGTTCCTGGCGGATTACCAGCCCGCCCTCGACGAGGCCCGGTCGAAGGTAGCCGGCTTCCTGGGAGCGGATCCGGCCGGGCTGGCGTTCGTCAACAACGCGACCGAAGGAGTGAACTCCGTGCTCCGGTCGCTGGAGGCCGACCTGAGACCTGGCGACGAGATCGTGGTGACCGATCACGAATACAACGCCTGCCGTAACGCGGCAGTGGTGACGGCTGCCCGCACCGGGGCCCGGGTGGTGCCCGCCGCCATCCCCTTCCCTCTCCGGTCAGCCCGGGAGGTGACCGACAGCATCCTCGGGATGGTCACGGAGCGGACCCGCCTGCTGATGGTCGACGCGGTCACTTCCCCGACCGCCCTGGTCTTCCCGCTGAAGGAGATAGTGGCGGCGCTGGAACCGGAGGTCCGAGTACTGGTGGATGCGGCGCACGCGCCCGGCATGATCGACTTCGACGTGACCGCTCTGGGTGCCTCCTACGTCACCGCCAACTGCCACAAGTGGATGTGCGCCCCGAAGGGCTCCGCCATCCTGTACGTGCGGGGGGATCGCCGGGACCGCATCTATCCGGCGGTGATCAGCCACGGCTACAACGGGGGCTGGCCGGCGGAGGGTGGGCATCTCCACACCCAGTTCGACTGGACCGGCACGGACGACCCGACCGCCTGGCTGGCCACTCCGGTCGCCCTGGAGGCGATGGCGGGGCTCCATCCGGACGGCTGGGAAGGAGTGAGGCGCGCCAACCGGGACCTTTGCCTTACCGCGCGGGACATGCTGGTCGACCTGCTGGGCATCGAGCCGCCCGCCCCCGACGGAATGATCGGAGCGATCGCTTCGGTACCTCTTCCCCGCACCATTCCTCAGGGCGGAACCATCTTCAACCCCTTGATGATGACCCTGCGAGATCGCTGGGACATCGAGGTGATGGTGATGAGCTGGCCCGATCCCTCCTCCAGCCTGCTGCGCGTCTCCACACAGCAGTACAACACGGTCGACGACGTCAAGCGGTTGGTCGAGGCGGTGGCGGCCGAATTGGAGTCTCGCTGAGACGGTTGCCGGCGGCTCGTTGACCACACCAGGCCGGAGGGGGGCCGGGCTGAGCCTCCCCGTGGGTTCAGGACCCCTCGATGGCCGGCGCCACCCCCCGCCGGATCACCATCGTCACAGCGCCCAGGACGACCACCCCGCCCATCACCACCCAGATGGTCGGTCGTTCGTCCAGCAAGAGCCAGCCGATGAACGCGGAGAGGGGCGGCGTGGCGTAGAGGGCCGACGACACGACAGCGGCGGGAGCGCCCACCATCGCCCGCCCCCATAAGACAAAGCCGAGGGCGGAGCCGCACACGCCCAGGTAGATGAAGGAGAGCAACGCATCCCACGGGGCACTGGCAACCTGGTCCGGAGCCCTGACCAGCAGCGGCAGCGAGGTGACGGCACCAACCCACATCGACCAGGAGGCCACCTGGAGCGGGCTGTACCGGGCCACCAGGGATTTGACCATCACGTTGTAGAGCGCGTGAGCCAGGGCGGCGACCAGCAGCAGGAGGCTGGACAGGCCGAGATCGAGACCGCCGGCCTGGCCGAGGATCACCAGCGCCGCCCCGGCGGATGCGAGCAGGAGGCCCGACCAGCCCCAAGCGGTCAGGCGCTCCCCGATCATCGGACCCGATAGCAGCGCCACGAAGATCGGGGTCAGAGCGATCAGGATGGCGGCCGAGGCCGCCTCCACCACCTGGAGGCCGACATAGAGGATGGCCAGATAGAAGGTCATGCCGATCAACCCGGCGGTGACGACCCGCAGCCGGTCCCCTCGCTCGGGAAGGCCGACCCGGCGGGGCAGGGCGATGACCGAGAGAGCCAAGGCGGCGGCTACCAAGCGGAGCCCCGAAAGATGGAACGGGTCGAAGTGGCGTAGACCCACCCTGGCGACCGGGTAGGAGAACGACCAGATCAGGATGGCGGCGAATGCAGCCACCATGGCAGCCCGGTAAGCCATACCAGACCCGGCTTGCCGGTCACCCACCGTCTGCCTAGCGGAGACCTTCGAAGAGGTCTGTCTCCCTGAACGGTGCTTCCACCCTCGAGAAGACCCGTTGGAAGGTCTCCACGCCCAGCACGCCGGGTATTTCCTCGTCCGGAACTTGGAGCATGAACCAGTCCTCGGGAATCTGGGTGCGGTGGGCGCGCAGGGAGGCGAGTTTCTTGCCGACCCAAGGCCTGACGTCCACCACGGTAGTGATGTCCTCGTCAGGGGTGCCCCAACCCTCGGACTCCTTGGCCTCCTCCTCGGTGATCAGGCCGGCCTCGTACCGTGCCTGGGTCATCGTCCGCAGCCGCGAGCGCGGCCACGTGCTGATGTAGAGCTTGGCTGGAGTCCAGAGTTCCTCACCGTCCTGGAGCGGGAACCAACGTACGTTCTCGGCCCCGAAGTAGGCGGCCATCCCTATCCGGTGGACCTGGAGGTGATCCGGATGCCCGTAACCGCCGAACGGGTCGTAGATGGTCATCACCTCCGGCCGGTGCCGGCGAACGAGCCTCAGGAGGCGGGCGGTCGCCTCGAAGAAGTCTGCCTGCCAGAAACAGTCCGGGTGCTCGTTGGGTTCGGATCCCATCATGCCCGAGTCCCGGTAGCCGAGGAAGTGGTGCTCCGAGATGCCGAGGATCGAAGCCGACTCGGCCATCTCCTGCGCCCGGACCTCGGCCAGCCGGGGACGTATCTCATCCGGGTCGTCGTGGTTGTGAACCTCGCCCTCGCACCCATCCGTGGCGGTGACCACCACGACATGCTCTCCGGCCTCCGCATACCGCGCCAGGACGCCTCCTGTCGAAGTGGCCTCATCGTCAGGATGGGCGTGGAAGGCAAGCAGCCCGGGCATGCGGAGTCTCCGGTGGTTCGGCGGGGTATTCCGACCGGCAAGGATAGATGGTTCAGACGGTATCCACGCCCATACATCAACCGTTGCCCGATGGCTCAGCTCTGGCAACCGCCGCTAGCCGCCTATGTAGCTCATTTCTATCTTTGGTAGGTCGACGGTGGCTTCGGAGCGGATCTCGGAGTAGCGATCGTCCCGGGCCTCCCAGATCCGGCGGATGGTGCGGACTATCTCCTCCTTATCCGCTCCCGATCGCAGGATCTTGCGGAAGTCGGTGCCCTTGACGGCGAAGAGGCATGTGTAGAGCATCCCCTCCGCCGAGATCCGGGCTCTCGTGCACGTTGCGCAGAAGGGCTGGGTGACCGAGGCGATGAAGCCGACCTCTCCGGCGCCGTCCGCGTACCGCCAGCGCTTGGCCACCTCGCCCCGGTAGTTGGGAGCCACCGGCTCGATCGGGAACTCGGCGTCGATGGCCCGGACCAGTTCGGCGGCCGGCACCACATCGTCCATCCGCCAGCCGTTGGTAACGCCCACGTCCATGTACTCGATGAAGCGGAGGATGTGACCGGTGCCCCGGAAGTGGCGCGCCATGTCCACCACGCCACCGTCGTTCACCCCCCTTTTCACCACCGCATTCACCTTGACGGGCAGGCCCGCCCGGGATGCCACCTCGATCCCGTCCAGCACGGCCGCCACCGGGAAGCCCACGTCGTTCATCGCCATGAACGTGGCATCGTCCAGGGAGTCGAGGGAGACCGTGACCCGGTCCAATCCGGCCGAGACCAGCGCCTCGGCCTTGCGGGCCAGCAACGAGCCGTTGGTGGTCAGGGTCACCTCACATCCGGTCGCGCCGGCAAGCATGGCGATCAACTGCTCGATGCCCTTGCGCAGGAGGGGCTCGCCGCCGGTGAGCCGGATCTTCTCCACCCCTAGCTGCTCGAAGGCGCGCGCCAGGGTGACGATCTCCTCGAAGGTCAGCAACAGGTCTCGCTTCAGGAACTCGTATTCCCTGTTGAAGATCTCGGCCGGCATGCAGTACCGGCACCGGAAATTGCATCTGTCGGTCACCGAGAGCCGCAGGTCACGAACGGGACGCCGCCTGGTGTCCACCACCACTGGAATCATCCCGACCAGCCTAATGGTGGCCCGGAGTTCCGGGACATCTCCAGCCGCCAGGTCCGATATGGTTCAGAATGAGAAAAAAGGTCTCGGGTTACTCCGGCACTTCAGCATTGGTTTGCGCTAGGTTGACCGCCGATCCATGTCGTTCAGAATGCCGAATCGTAACTACCGCTGCTTTGATACCGGATACCGGGGCCGGAAGCCTTCGGGCGCCCGGTCGCTCGGCGATGAGTCCGGCGCCGCCGTCATCGAGACCCTCATGGCGATGGGCATGGCCTTGATCACGACCGCCTTCCTGATGAATGGCCTGCTGATGCTCTACACCCGCTCGGTGATCCAGTACGCCGCCGACTCGGGCGCCCGGGCCGGTGCTCTCTCCGGTGGGACGGGATCGACCTGCGAGGACACCGCCGAGCGGATCATCTCCAGCCTGGCCGGCCTCTACCAGGACTCCACCGAGGTGGACTGTGACCGCCAGGCTGCGCTCACCACAGCGCAGATCGCCGCCCGGCTCCGGCCCGTCTTCCCCTCGCTGGGACCCTCCTGGAGCTTCACCATGCGGGCCACGAGCGTCACCGAGCCGGTCCCATGATGCGCCCGGAGTGGCACCGGTCGCGGATAGCCGGCGAGAGCGGCACCGGCGCCATCGACCTGGTGCTGGTGGCGGCCTTCATCCTGATCCCGTTCGCCATGCTGCTGCTCAGCTTCCCCATCCGGATGGAGTACCGCTCCATGGCGGACGCCGCCGCCCGGGAGGCGGTACGAGCCTGTGCCACCGCCTTCGACCCGGAGACGGGACAGGACCGGTCCGAGGCCGTGGCCCGCCGGATCCTGGCCGAGCGAAGCCTGGCTCCCGTTACGCCCGACCTTGCGATCGACTGCCGGACCTCCTGGGCGCCGGGCGGGGTGGTGAGCGCCCGGGTATCGCTGGACGTACCGGCCATCAAGGTGATGGGATCCTGGACGCTGGGCACGTGGACGATCACCAGCAGCTACCGGGAGCAGATGGAGCCGTACCGGAGTATTCCGCGCCCATGAGGCGGCGGGTACGGCAGACCGGCCGATCCGGACCGGCCGGTGAGCGAGGGGCCGTCGTGCTGTGGAGCCTGGGGTTGCTGCTGATGCTGTTGTTCGCGGGCGGTCTCGCACTCGATCTGTGGCGGGTGCTCTCCCGGCACGGCACCCTGAGCGGCATCGCCTACAAGTCGGCCGTCGCCGGGGCCGCCCGGGTGGTCGAGTCCGACCTGTACGAGAACAGGCTGGTGCTGGATCCGGATGTCGCCGAGGAAGCTGCCCGCCGGTTCGCCGAGAACCAGCCGGACTGGGACAGCTCGATGACCCTCACCCCTGAGGCGAGCCGGTCGGAGATAGTGGTGGAGATAACCGAGACGGTCCCGCTGACCTTGACACGGATGTTCGCTCCCGCCGGTGGGATAACGGTCACGGTGATCGCCCGGGCCTCACCTGCCGAGTTCGAGTGATCCGGCTGAACCGGCCGCCGCGTCTACATTGCATCTACCCGGAGAGATGAGGACAACGTGCGCAGTTTCGACCTGCTGGTAATCGGCGCAGGCTCGGGCAATTCGGTGATCGGGCCCGAGCACGACGATTGGGACATCGCCATGGTGGAACACGGTCCGTTCGGCGGAACCTGCCTCAACGTCGGATGCCTCCCGTCCAAGATGTTCGTCTACACCGCCGAGGTCGCCGAAGTGGCAGCCGGCGGCGACCGGCTGGGCGTTCACACCAGCTTCAACGGCGTCGACTGGCCCGCCGTCAGGGACCGTATCTTCGGCCGGATCGACCCGATCGCCGAGGCGGGCCGCGACTACCGGGAAGGATCACCCAACGTCACCGTGTACCCGGTCACCGGACGCTTCGTAGCCCCCCGGCAGGTGGCGGTCGGCGACGAGGTGATCACGGCCGACCGGATCGTGCTGGCGGCGGGCGCCCGAGCCGTGGCTCCGCCCGTACCCGGCCTGGACGGCGTCGGCTACCACACCTCCGACACGATCATGCGCCTGGAACGGCTACCCGAGCGCCTGCTGGTGATCGGCGCCGGCTACATCGCCGCCGAACTGGGAGGCGTCATGGGCGCCCTGGGGTCGAGGGTGACGTTCCTCCTGAGGGGAGACAGCTTCCTGCGGCGGGAGGACGCGGAGATCAGCCGCCGCTTCACCGATGCCTACTCGCAACGGTTCGATGTGCGAATGCACACCCGGATTCTCGGGGCCCGCCGGGAAGGTGACGAGGTGGTGTTACAGGTGGCCGGCCGGGATGGGGTCACCGCTGACCTGCGCGGCGATGAGCTCCTGGTCGCGACGGGACGGAGGCCCAATTCGGACCTGGTGGACGCGGCCGCCGGGGGACTCGCCGTGGCCGACCGGGGCCAGGTGATCACCGATGACCACCTCCGTACCAACGTGGACGGTGTGTGGGCGCTGGGCGATATCACCAACCCGGTCCAGCTCAAGCATGTCGCCAACCACGAAGCCCGGGTGGTGCGTCACAACCTGGTCAATCCGGACTCGCCGATCGCCGTGGATCACCGTTTCATCCCGCATGCCGTGTTCGGCCATCCCCAGATCGCCGCGGTCGGGTTGACCGAGCGTGAGTGCCAGGAGCAGGGCCTCCCATACGTGTCCCATGTCCAGCCCTACTCGGCTGCCGGCTACGGATGGGCCTTGGAGGACACCGAGAGCGCCGCCAAAGTCATCGCCCACCGCCACACCCGCCGGCTGCTCGGGGGCCACATCATCGGCCCCCAGGCCTCCACCCTCATCCAGCAGCTCATCCAGGGGATGCACTTCGACCTGACCGTCGACCAGATGGCCCGTGACCAGTACTACATCCACCCGGCCCTACCCGAGGTGGTGGAGCAAGCCCTTCTCGAGCTCTAGGGCCGCCTCTCTCGGGAGTGACCGTCCGGCTCTCCGCCCAAGTCGGCCCATCGACTGATAGGGCATCTCTCAGGGTGGGCGCGCTACCCTCACCCATCGAGGCTTATGGATCCTCGAAGCCTCGGATCCGCAAGCAGATGGCGCATCCCGGGCCCGCGGTTTCCGGGTGAGCGAAAGGATCGGCAATGCCGGGCTATGACTACGACCTAGCGATCATCGGATCGGGTCCTGCCGGTCAGCGGACCGCCATCCAGGCGGCCGAGCTCGGGAAGCGCGCCGTCATCCTCGAGAAGTCACCCCGCATCGGCGGTGTCAACATCTACGCCGGCACGGTGAGCAAGACCATGCGGGATGCTGTCCTCTACCTCACGGGCTACCGGGAACGCAACATCTACGGCCAGTCCTACGCGGTGAAGCAGAACATCACGATGGACGATCTGATGGTGCGCACCCGCTACGTGATCCAGCAGCAATCGGACATCCTCCAGAGCCAGCTCGCCCATAACAGGGTGGAGACGATCATCGGCGAGGGCTCCTTCGTCGACCGCCACACCCTGAGGGTGAAGTCCGAGGAGAACCGGACCGAACGCACCATCACCGCCGACAAGGTGGTGATTGCGGTCGGCTCCTACTCCACCGAGCCCCCGGTCGTCTACGCCGACGGGCGGCTGGTCTTCGTGAGCGATCAGATGCTGGGCTTGCCGAAGCTGCCCCGGACCCTGACCATCGTCGGCGCGGGCGCCATCGGTTTGGAATACACGAGCACGTTCGCCGCGCTCGGCATCCGAGTGACCCTGGTGGACCGGAACCATCGGCTGCTCACCTTCGCCGATGAGGAGCTCGCCGACACGCTCGCCTACCACATGCGACAGACCGGCGTCACCCTGCGCCTGACCGAGGTGGTGTTCGACATCGACTACTTGAGGGACGAGGTGGGTGACCGGGTACGGGTGCAGCTCGAGAGCGGCAAGCAGATCATCAGCGACGCCGTCATGTACTGCGTGGGACGGACGGGCTGCACGGCTTCGCTCAACCTCGAGGCGATCGGACTGGAAGCGGACGCACGGGGCCGGCTCAGCGTCGATGAGAACTTCCAGACCAGTGTCGAGGGCGTCTACGCGGTGGGTGGGGTCATCGGGTTCCCGGACCTGGTATCGACCTCCCGCATGCAGGGTCGGTTGGCGGCCCGCCATGCGTTCGGTATCGAGCGGAGCGACTTCCAGGACCTTCTCCCCTACACCATCAAGACCATCCCCGAGGTGGCCATGGTGGGCAAGACCGAGGACCAGCTCAACGACGAGGGCGTACCCTTCGAGGTGGGCAAGGCTCGCTACCGGGAGACGGAGAGCAGCTTGATGCGCGGCGACGACGTCGGATTCCTCAAGTTGCTGTTCCATCTGAAGACCCGGCAAATCCTCGGGGTGCACATCGTGGGCGAGAACGCCGCCGAGCTGATCCACATCGGCCAGGCTGTCATCGCTTATGGGGGCACCGTTGATTACTTCGTGGAGTCGGTGATCGGTTACCCCACCCTCGCCGAGGCATACACGACCGCGGCCCTGGACGGGATCAGACGGCTGGGCGGCTACTGACCCGTTACGCTGCCGGCGAACCTGACATGGACGCACGCCAGGGCCCGCCTGTAGGCACGGTCGAGCGCTATTCCCACAGGTCCGGCGCCTGCTAGGTCTTCTTGGCCACCCGGATGTAGCGGCGGACTGCCAGAGGGGCGAATACGGCGATGATCAGGCAGGCGCAGGATACGGTGTAGATAACCGGATTCTGCAACGCCCAGGACGCCGGTTCGGGGGTTCCGGGTGGGATGTTCCCGAACAACTCCCTGGTCGCCTGGACCAGGGACGAGATGGGGTTCCACTCGGCGAACACTCTCAGCACCGTCGGGAGGCTCTCGGCGGGCACGAAGGTGTTGGCGATGAACGTCATCGGGAAGATCACGATGAAGGAGGCGTTGTTGAGCACCTCCGGGCTAGGCACCGACAGGCCGAGCAGGGCCATTATCCAGGAGACGGAGTAGGCGAACAGCAGCAGCAGCAGGAAGCCGGCCAAAGCGTCGAGCAGGCTTCCCCTGATTCGCCATCCCACGATGAGTCCGGCTGTCGCCATGACGGTCAGCGTGATGATGTTGTAGATCACATCGCTGGCGGTCCGTCCGAACACCACCGCCGCCCTGGACATCGGGAGCGAACGGAACCGGTCGATGATGCCCCTCTGCATGTCCTCGGCGAGGCCGGCGCCGGTGAAGGTCGCGCCGAACACCACGGTCTGGCCGAAGATCCCGGCCATTAGGAACTCCCGGTAGGACCCTCCCGGGATGTCGATGGCGCTACCGAACACGTAGGCGAACAGCAGGACGAACATGATCGGCGAGAGCAGCACGAACACCAGCACCTCGGGCACCCGCTTGAGCTTGATGAGGTTGCGGCGGGCGATGACCAGGCCGTCGCCGAGGGCTGACAGGAAGTTCATCGCGATCCCCTTCCCCTCCGACCCGGCTTGGCAGGCGCCGGGGTCTCCTCGCTGGACTCGGCGGAAGCACCGGTGAGAGCCAGGAAAACGTCGTCGAGAGTGGGCCGGCGTAGCACCACCTCGCTGATCCGGACCCGGTGACTCTCGAAGGCTTCCAGCACCTCGCCCAACTCCCGGGTGCCACCCGACACGGGAGCGACCACCGTCCGGGACCGCTCATCCCCCTGCAGGTCTCCGACCGCCGCATTTTCCAGTATCTCATGGGCCGCAGCCAGGTCATCCCGGTCGGTGACCTTTATCTCGATCCGCTCGCCGCCGACCATGTCCTTCAGGTCGTCCACGGTTCCATGGGCAATGGTCTTGCCCTTGTCGATGACCAGCACATCGTCGGCCAACCGGTCGGCCTCCTCCAGGTACTGGGTGGTGAGGAGGAGCGTGGCTCCCTGGTCGACCAGGGTGCGGATCAGCCGCCACAGCTCCCTGCGGCTGATGAGGTCCAGGCCGGTTGTCGGCTCGTCCAGGAACAACACCGGTGACTCCGCCACCAGGGCTCCCGCCAGGTCGAGCCGCCGTCTCATGCCTCCCGAATAGGTCTTTACAGGTCGGTCAGCCGCGTCGGCGAGGTCGAACCTGTCCAGAAGCTCACGAGCCCGGGATCGGGCCTTCTTCCGGCCGAGGTGGTAAAGGCGCCCGATCATATCCAGGTTCTCGAAACCGGTCAGGTCCCGGTCGACGGCGGCGTACTGGCCGGAGAGGCCGATGAGCTTGCGGACCTCCGCCGGATCGCTCAGCACGTCGATGCCCGCCACCGTGGCAGTGCCCTCGTCGGGCTCGATCAGAGTGGTGAGAACCGATACCGCCGTGGTCTTGCCGGCCCCGTTCGGCCCGAGCAGGGCGACGATGGTCCCCTCCCGTACCGACAGGTCCAGACCGTCGAGGGCCACCACCTCCCCGTAACGCTTTACCAGTCCGGTCGCGTGGATGATCTCTTTCATCGCTGAATGTCCTGTCGATTACCGGCGAGGCCGCGCGGCATCAGGCCCGGCCCTTGATTCTCGGTGGTATGTCTGTGAAGTGGACAGACCACTGGTGGTACGGACGACGAGCCCAGAGGCCTTCGACGACCACCAACGGGCGAGAGTAGTACGGGAGTCGGGTTATCCGACCCGCTTCACTCCTCGTCCGCTCCGGAGCGTCCCCCCAACTCGGCCTCGATCAGCGCCAAACCGACCTCGTTGCCCTCCAGGCGACCGATACGCTCGCGTATCCCGGAGACCAACGCCTCCTCCTCCACCTGCTCGGCCAGGAAACCCTGCAGGAAAGGCAGGCTCTCCAGGTCGCCCAACTCGGTCGCCAGCCGGTAGAGGTTCCGTATCCTCCCGGTTACGAACTGTTCGTGCCGCAGGGCCTCCTCGAACACGTGTAGAGGGCTGTCGAACTTGGAGACAGGAGCGTCGATGGCGCCTATCTCCACCCGCCCGTCCCGGTCCACGACGTAGTCGATGAACATCCGGGCGTGGCCGGCCTCCTCCTCGGACTGCGCGGCCATCCACGAGGCCATGCCGGGACGTTCGTCCGCCTCGAAGTAGGCAGCCATCTGGAGGTAGGCGAGAGACGCGCTGAGCTCGCAGGTGATCTGATCGTTGAGTGCCCTCTCCATCCGTTCGGCTAGTGCCATCGTGCGCTCCGTTCGATGCTGGTGTGCACAGAATGCTACCGAGTGAGGCGGCGCCTGTGGACGCACCGGCCTGCTCGGGCGGTGTGCTCTTCCTAGTGGGCAGCCTCGTACCGTGGCCGGGATGGCGAGAGCCGTGCCGACTCGATCCGGGCCTGCGGCTGGTGGGCCTCCAGGAGTGCCACCAGATCGCGGGTGGCGGAAGCAACGTCCTTCTCGGCGGCCTCGTGATGACCCTCCACGGTGTACAGGGCCTTCACCGTGTCCGGACCGGTGGCGCTCTGAGCGCTCTGCCGCCAGCACCAGCGGCGCGCCGACACCGTGCCCACCCGGTCTACGAAGATGACCTCTCCCACCTCGGGCGAGGTGGTCCTGGAACTGCCCAGATCGTTGAAACGTTCGTCTCCCTTGGCAAAGCAAACGGTGGTCGCCCCCGCGACCCGTTCCTGATCCATCGCCGCGACCGGCAGCCCGTACCGGATCGACACCAGGTTGGCGATGTCCACCAGACAATTGATCGACGGGATGTCACCCGCCTTGGTGAGGCGCCGGATCAGCGCTTCGGCGGCGTTGCGGTACCGCGTCGGCTGTACTCCGAAGGCCGAGAAGGTCCTCCTCCAGGCGACGATCGAAGGGACCTCCGACATGGGTGTGCCGCGGAATCGGTCCAGCGAAGCGGCCTGCTGTTCCTGGAACGCCTTGCGGAGAGGGTCGGGACTGGGGCCGTTGACCAGCCCGTCGGCATGGACGATCCCGGCTCGGATGGTCGGGAACCCGGCCAGCACCTCAAGGTGGTACGAGAACATCGCTTTGGAGGATACGGGACGGGATGGGGCCGCCGACGGATCAGCTAGCGCAGGCCGCGCACGAATGGTCTGGCGAGTGCGGACGGCTGGACGAACCGTTTGGTGATGAAGTACATGACGACCAGCGTGAGGAGATAGGGAAGAGCCGCCAGGAGTTGGGCGTTCACCTGGTAGCCCAGCACCGGCACCGCCAGGCGGAAGGCATCCGCCATCCCGAACAGGAGCGCCCCTATCAATGTGCCCCGCAGCGTCCACCCACCGAAGTACACGGCGGCTATGGCGATGAAGCCCCGGCCGCCGACCACGCCGACGTCGAAGCTTCCCACCTGACCCAGGATCAGGAACGCTCCTCCCAGGCCGGAAAGGACTCCGCCGTAGTAGATGGCTTGGCGGCGGCGGCCGTTGACGTCCACCCCGGAGACGTCGGCGGCCTGGGGGTTCTCGCCCGCGGACCTCACCTCCAGACCCCACCGAGTCCGGTAGAGCAGCCACCAGGTCAGCGGAATCAGCCCGTACAGCAGGTACGTGGGCCAGGTCTGGCTGAACAGCGCCTGACCGATCACGGGTATTCGCGACAGGAGCGGGATGGTGACCACCCCGGCCCGCCCTCCGAGGGGGCCGGCCGTCGCGTCCAGGAACCCGGCCAGGCCCAGCACGAGAACGTTGACCGTGATTCCCACCACGAACTGATCGGCCGTGAGCCGGTGGCTCATGTTGGCCGCCACCATCGCGACCAACACCCCGGCCACCGCTCCCGCGGTCAGGCCGAGGACGGTCGAACCGGACAGGTCGTAGGCCATCGTCCCGCCCAACGCGCCCGCCAGCAGGGAGCCTTCCACCGATATGTTGATGGTTCCCGCCTTCTCGGCCACCAGTTCGCCGAGGGCGGCGAACGCCAGGAACACTCCGAGCCTGACGGCGCTCCCGTACATGGCGGGACTGGAGAATATGTCGCCCAGGGCGCCGACGATGTCGTTCATGCCGGTTCCGCAACCTGGGCCGCAATCGAGACCCGGCGCCGATCCCGCATGAACTCAACCGCCGGAGGGACCAGCAGGGCCAGTACGAGCAGGGCCTGTACCACGTCGACCACGGTTCGATCCACCCCGGTGGCGGCCAGGAACCCGGATCCGGTTCGAAGAGCTGCGAACAGGATCGCCACGGGAATGCACAGCAACGGCCGGTTTCGCGCCAGCAGCGCCACGAGGAGCCCCTGCCATCCGATCTCGTTGGAGAATCCGGCGGTCAGGCGGGCACTCGATGCCCCGGCCGCCAGCATCACGGCTCCTGCCAGGCCGGCCGTGGCCCCGGAGATGAAGAGGGCCGTAGCACCGGCTTTCCCGAAGGAGACCCCCGCCTGCTGGGCGACCTTGGGATTGCTCCCGAGCAGCCGGAGCTTGAACCCGAAAACGGTACGGGCCAGGACGAACGCCGCCAGCCCGGCGCCCAGCAGGGCCAGGAAGAATCCGATCGTGACCTCGTTGCCCCATACCGTCATGACCGGCAGGCGCACGGAGCCGGGAAGGGCGGCGCTGGTCACGGCCTGGCTAGGCCGGTTCGGGTCGAGGTCCCGCAGGAACCAGTCGGTCGTGATGGCGAATCCGACGATCTGGAACGCCACGAACACCAGGAGCAGGGTGGAGATGACCTCGGGGACTCCCCGGCGAAACCTCATCAGCGCAGCGACCCCCGCGTAGAGGCCCCCGGCCACCGCCCCGAGGGCCAACCCGCCCATGAGAAGGAGGGGGCCCGACCCGGCCACCCTGGTGCCGATGAGGGCCATGGCCAGCGCACCCATCAGGAGCTGGCCCTCCTGCCCGATGTTGAAGAAACCGGCCCTGACCCCCACCACCATGCCGAGGGACACCAGGAGGATGGGCGTGGCGACGGCCAGCGTCTCGCCCCACCGTCCGGGGGCGAGGAAGGCGCCCTCCACCAGTGCCTCGGCAACGCTGCCCCAGGCATTCCCGGAGACCGCCACCAGCCCGGCCGAGATCACCAGCGCGAACCCGACGCTCACCATGTAGAGCAGCAGCACGTACAGGCCCCCGTCCCGGCCCGCGAGACCGGGAGCGTCGGGTGGTAGTGCCACGGGATCGGTGCTCAAGACGCCTCTTCCTCCTCGTCCGTCCCGCCCATCAGCAAGCCCAGCCGGGGCAGGTCGAACTCTTCACGCGACATCTCGCCCACGATGCTTCCCCGATGGAGCACCACCAGCCGGTCGGCCAGCGACAGTATCTCGCGGAGGTCGGTGGAGAGGAGCAGCACCCCGATTCCCCGATCCGCCGCCTGCCGGATCCGATCCGCCACGTACTCGATCGCCCCGACATCGAGCCCTCTGGTGGGCTGGTGGGCCACCATGACCTCGGGGGAGGCGGACAGAGCACGAGCGATCACCGTCCGCTGCTGGTTCCCGCCCGACAGGTCACCGAGCGAGGCGTCGGGTCCGGACGTCTTGATGTCGTACTCGTCGATCAGCCGGAGGGCGTGGCGCCTGATGGCGTCCAGGCGGAGCAAGCCCCAGCGTCGCATCCTGCGCATGGACGGGATCATCAGGTTCTCGGCCACGGTCATGTCCAGCACGCATCCGGCCCGATGGCGATCGGCCGGCACGACCGCTATGCCGGCCCTGGTCATGGCCCCGGCCACACCGGTCGGAACCGTCCGGCCATTGACGTGGACCGTTCCGTCATCGAGGCGTAGGAGACCGCCCAGCAGATCGGCGAGGGCAGTCTGGCCGTTTCCCTCCACGCCCGCCACCCCGACTATCTCGCCCGCGCCCACGGCGAGCGACAGGCCGTCCAGCAGCACTCGCCCGTCAGCGCCCTTGACCGACGCGCTCTCCACTTGCAGGACCGGAACCGCTCGTGGGCCGGTCTCGTCGATTCGGTCGCAACCCTCGTCGTCCATCGGATCGGCCTCGAGCAGATCCCGGGCATCCTGATCCCGCTCGAAAGCTGCCGTGACCGTACGGAGCGGTACGGGACGACCCACCATCGCCCGGGCCAGCGAGGGAACCCGCGCCTCGGCGGTCAGCAGGCGATCCACCACCCTCCCCTCCCGCATCACCGTGATCCGGTCGGTGGCCCGCAGTATCTCGTCGAGCTTGTGGCTGACCAGCGCTACCGCCCAGCCCTGGGTCCGCACGCCGGTCAGGAGAACGTCGAACAGGTACTGGGACTCGGCAGGAGTCAGCGCCGAAGTCGGCTCATCAAGGATGATCGTGCGGGGCCGGCGCCCCAGGCACTTGATGATCTCGACCCTCTGGCGGATGCCGGCCGAGAGGTCGCGCACGGTCGCGTCCGGATCAACCGACAGGCCGTAACGCCACGAGATCCTCCGGACACGGGCCCTGGTCCGGTCGGGATCCAGGGGGCCCACCTCGCCAAGGGCAACGTTCTCCCACACAGTCAGCGCGTCGACCAGGCTGTAGTGCTGGTGGACCATGCCGATCCCGAGCCGTACGGCCTCGGACGGATCGGCTATGCGGATGGCCTCGCCATCGACCCTGATCACCCCCAGGTCGGGATGGACCAAGCCGAAGATCATGCGCATGAGGGTGGACTTACCGGCGCCGTTCTCTCCGAGAATGCCGTGTATCTCGCCCGCCCGGAGGGCCAGGTCAACCTCCTCGCAGGCCACCACCGAGCCGAAGTGCTTGGTGAGGCCGTCCACCTCGATTACCGGGGGCTCGAACCTGAAATCCTCGATCATCCGGCCCGCCGAGGGTGGGATCGATCAGGGAGACGGCCGGCCGGAGGACGAGTCAGGCCACGCTCGCTGGGCGACAGACGGACCGGAGTGGGCACTCAGAAGCCGTAAGCCTCGGCGAGGATCCTGGAGATCTCCTCCTCGAACTGGCCGGCCCCGATCCGGGCGTTCAGATCGGTGAGCGCCTGATCCTGGTCGGCGGTTCCGTCGCACAGGTTGGCCCCCACCTCGGGATCGACCCCCACGGTGAAGCGGCGCGCTCCCCCCTCTTCGGCAGTGCCGGCGATGATCTCGTCGAAGATCGGCGTCAGGAAGTCGCCGGCATCGAACATCACCTCGATGTCGTAGTCCAGGTCTTCTCGTTCGCAGCCTCTGGACGAACCGGCGGTCAGGACGACCAGCCCGTCCTCGTTGGCAAGCCGGGTGATCGGCTCGTGGGCGCCACCCAGGAACGGGTAGACCGCCGCCACGCCCTCGGCGACCGCGGCGTTGTAGGCCTCGGTGGCTCCGGCGGTGTTGTTGAAGTCGAAGGGGAAGTTGCCGGTGGGCACGTAGATGGCGTCGAACGACTCGTCCACCAGATGAAGACCGAGCCGGAAGGCCAGGAATGACTCCACCTCGAAGTTGAGATCACAGCATCCAAGGAAGACCGCCAGGTCGGCGTCCCGAGCATCCAGCAACAAACCGGTCGCGTATCCGGCCGAGATGCCCAGTTCGGCCCCGCTGTCGGCGCTCCGCAGCAGGCCGGGAGTGTCCTGGTAACCGGACCCGCAGTTGCAGTACCAGAAGATCTCCTCGTGCTCCAGGAACAGGTCCTCGTTGCCATCCGCCAGGTTGCTGGAGCCGATGGCGATGATGTCCGCCCCCTGGGCCACCACGTTGTTCAACTCGGCCCGGGCGTCGGCCGGAGCGACCTGATCCACGATCAGCGGCGCCTCGTATCCCTCAGCCGCCGATATCTCCTCGACCCGCTCGACCAAGGCCTGGTAGTAGGCGCCATCGTCTCGGGAGCCCTCGGTGACCACCGCGATGCGGACCGAGCCGTCACCGTTGAAGTCCGCCGCCCCCCACTCCGTCGAAGGCGTCTCTCCTGAGCCGTCGCCGGTGTCGGCGCAGGCCGAAGCAACCGCTAAGACCGCCAGGAAGCCGAGCACGGGCCAGACCCGGAAGCCCTTCATGCGCGCTGCCCGCTACCGTGGACGGCCCGGCCGAGGCGCCGGACCATCTCCCCGGGGTCGGAAGCTCCCCAGACGTTGCGCCCGAAGCAGACGCCCGAGGCTCCCGCGGCCACCACGCCGGCCGCGTACGCGACCACTTCGCGCTCGCTGTCCCTCTTGGGACCACCCAGCACGAACAGCGGCGCCTCGCATCCTTCCACCACGTCACCGAGATCCTCGACCCGCGCGGGAGCCATGGTCTTGACGGCGTCAGCCCCGATCTCCACACAGATCCGCGCGCTCCGGCCGATGTTATCCGCGTCCCATGGCACCTCCTGGTGCCACCCTCCGGGAATGGACTCGGCGACCACCGGCATCCCGATCCGCTCGCACTCCCCCACCAGAGCAGCCAGCCGGCTCAGCGAGCGCGTCTCCTCGCGCATACCCGGGTAAACCATCAGGATGACCGCATCCGCGCCGATCACCGCCGCCTCCTCGGCTCGATACATCAGCGAGAGGCCGTCGCCGTCCGCACTCGGATCAAGGTGGGTGGCCGCACCATCCATGCGGAGAATCAGACCGCACGCCGCGAAGGTCTCGGGGTAGCGCCGGGCAATCTGCCACGTGACCAGGATGCCGTCGGGTTGCCCTTCGGACACCGCCTCCACCACGTCCAGAGCCGGACCGGACCCCGTGGCCAGCTGCATGTCGATGGCGACCAGCACCGCTCGCCCGTCCCGACCCACGAAGCGGCGAGTACGCCTGGTCTTGCCGGCGCCCACTGCCGAGGCAACGGAGTCCATGCCTCAAACCCCCTTCCGGAGCCGGCGGGCGGCCTCATCACCCAGCGCGATGAAGCGGTCCAGCCCCTCTTCGTAGGCTGTCACGGTCGCCGGCTCGAACGTGGTGAACGCCGGCGCCGGCCAGTCTCCGGCCTCGCCCTCGCCCGGCCGCGGCCACCACCCGACGGCGGACCCCGCAGCCAGGGCCGCTCCGTAGGCCGCCAACTCGGGACAACTCGGGACGTCGACCGGCACGCCCAGCACCGATGCCTTGATGGAAACCCACAAACTGCTACGCGACGGGGCACCCGAACTCACCATCCGGTTCATGGTAATGCCGTGCCGGGCAAGGTCACGGGCGATGTGAGCCAAGCCGTAGGCGGAGGCTTCCAGGACGGCTCGGGCGACGGCGCCCTGGTCGGAGCCCACACCGAGACCGTGGATCTCGGCCCGTAGCCCCGGCACCCAGCGGGGCGCCCTCTCCCCCTCGAGGAACGGCAAAACCGTCACCCCACCCGATCCCGGTCCGACGGCTGCGGCCGCTTCGAGTAATTCGGGAACCGTCCGGCCGGTCATCGAGGACCACCAGTCCAGCATGGCGCCGTGCGAAGCCGCCGGGCCACCCACCAGGTAGACACCGGGGACGTGGCCGGGGATGCCGTGCTCGGAGACCGACGGGTGATCGCACCGGCTGACGGCCACGCCGAGACCACCTGTCCGGCCACCCGGGTCGAAGCCCTTGCCGGGCCGGTCGATGGCGGCTGCCCAGGCGGTGAGAAAGGCGTCGTTGGCGCCCGGAGCCAGCACGATCCCCCCGGGCAACCCGGAATCGCCCACCGTGACTCCGGCGGCCGACCCGACCGGGATGGGGTCTCCGAACCCTTCCAGGGGATCCTGACCCGGCCAGACCGCCTGGGTGCCGGACGAGCCGCCGAGTTCGGCCACGAGGAAGTCCCACATCTGGCGGGGCCGGCCCGCGCCTCCGAACCGGCCCGACAACTCCTCCGCCTGCGCCAGATGCTGGCCGGCAAAGTCGGAGGAGGCGCCGGCCGGATGCTGGTAGGTCAGCGCCCGGCGCGCCGATCGCATCACGGTGGTGGGCCCCTGGCCGCCGATCCCGAGGGCGGCCGGCGGACCGGCGTCGAGTTGCTCCACTGCTTGAACCAGCCCCTCCATCCAGCGGAAGGGATCCGCCTCGCCTCGGGGAAGATTCATCGGCGCGATCCGCGCCTCGGAGCCGGCCAGGACCCGTCCGGCTCGGTCGAGGGCCACAGCTCTAGCCGCGCCGGTCCCGATGTCCACCCCGACGACAACCTGGCCTGCCATCAGCCCGGCTCGTTCTCCACGAACACCCGGTAGGTGGGCTGGGAAGTGACGAGGGTGAGAGCCTCCTGCGCCCGGGTTAGTGGGAACCGGGCCGTTACCAGACGGTCGAGATCGTCCGCGATCACTCCTGAGCGGATGACGGCCGCCGCCCGCATCCAATCCTCGGGCTCCTGGCTGTACACCCCGACGATCGATATCTCGTCACGGTGAGCCCGATCAGCGGCCATGCCGACCGTGGCCTCCGGGTCGAAGGCGCTGTACAGGACCACCGAGCCGCCCGGCGCCACCAGCTCGACCGCGAGGTCCAGACCCCCCATTGCGGTCACGAACACCACATCCTGCAGACCACCTACCTGGCGGGCTGCCCGGGGCCGGGTCACCCAGTCGGCGCCGGCGTCCTCGGCTTGGCGGCACCTCTCCTCCGATATGTCCACCACTCCGATCGCCGAGGCACCCTCGATGCGCGCCAGGGCAATGTGCAGCCGCCCCCTGAGGCCCACGTGAGGGCTGTGGTGTGACGACCGGGGGGGGGGGGGGGGGGGCGGAG
>VXRE01000156.1 GCA_009838635.1 Acidimicrobiia bacterium
GGGCCCAGCGGGTGGCGCCGGTTTGCCGCGATTTTCGCGTTCTTTTGCGATGCGGTGCGCTGGGCCTTTGGTAGGCGGTCTTGGAAGGCGGGGTGCGGACCACACGCGAGGTTGTAGAGGAGGACCATGACTACCAGGCGCATCGCCAGGCGGCGGGCACGGAGCCGGGCGGGATGAGCATCAGGTGCAACCAACTCTACGTAGCGGACTGCGTGGAGTTCATGACCCGGATGGACGCCGGGTCCGTCGACCTGACCGTCACTTCCCCACCCTATGACAACCTCCGGAACTACAACGGGTACTCGTTCGACTTCGAGGCAATCGCGCGCGGCCTGTTCCGGGTCACCAGGCGCGGCGGCGTGGTGGTGTGGGTGGTCGGGGACAAGATCGACGGCGGGCGGCGCACCCTCTCGAGTTTCCGGCAGGGGCTCTTCTTCCAGGAGATCGGGTTCCGGATGCATGACGTGATGATCTACCGCAAGAAGAACACCCCCTTCATGCGCTCCAACGCCTACACCAACGCGTACGAGTTCATGTTCGTGCTGAGCAAGGGAAGCCCGAGGACCTTCAACCCGCTCACCGAGCCGACCGTCCGGAGCGGGTACGAGATGCTCCCCCACAACAAGGGCCCGGACGCGGTGAACAACAAGGTCCTCAAGGAACTCAAGAAGGAGAAGACCAGGACCAACATCTGGGCGTATGCGGTGGGCCTGGGGGGCACGACCAGGGACAGGGTGGCCTTCCGCCATCCGGCCGTCTTCCCCGAGAAGCTGGCCGCCGACCACATCCAGTCCTGGACAGAGCCCGGCGACCTGGTGTTCGATCCGATGTGCGGGTCGGGCACCACCCCCAAGATGGCATTGCTGGCCGGACGGGACTACATCGGCGTGGATGTCTCGGCTGACTACGTGGCCATCGCCGAACAGAGGATCGAGGCCGTGGCTCCGGTCGGTGGCGCCCCGGCTCGTCCGGGCTAGCTAGCGGCCGAAGCGGCGGTCGGCGGCGGCGTAGTCCCGCAGGGCGCGGAGGAAGTCGACCCGCCGGAAGTCCGGCCAGAACACGTCCACGAAGGCATACTCCGCGTAGGCGGCCTGCCACAGCAGGAACCCCGACAGCCGGGACTCGCCCGAGGTGCGGATTATCAGGTCGGCATCCGGCTGGTCGGGCTCGTACAGATGGGAGGCGATGCCGGCGGCATCCACATGCTCGGCCAGTTCCTCGGGAGGCGTGCCCCGGCCGAGCAGCTCATCTACCAGGTCGCGGCAGGCATCTACGATCTCCTGGCGCCCTCCGTACCCCATGGCGACCGTGACCTTCGGCGCATCCGGGGAGTCGGACCGGCTGGTCTCCACGGCATGCTTGGCGGCCTTCACCAGGTCGGCGGGTAGCAGGTCGAGGCTTCCCATCACCTTCAGCCGGAAGCCCAGGCGGTTGGTGCGCTCCGGAAGCCGTCCGAACATCTCGGTCAGCGTGTTGAAGTAGGGCTCGATCTGCTCCGCCGGGCGGGCCAGGTTCTCGGTGGAGAGAACCCAGGCAGTGACGGACGGGATGGGCAGCTCGGCCACCCAGCCCAGGAACTCCTCGAACCGTCTCATCCCGCTGCGGTAGCTGTGGGAGTAGGTCTCCAGGCCCTCGGCCCGGGCGTAGCGCCGGTGGCCGTCCAGGATGATCCCGATGTGGCGGGGGAGGCGGTCCGGATCAAGTTGCCGCAGGAGGCGCCGCTCGTACAGCCGGTAAAGGGGAGCGGTGAGGGAAGTGGGGCGCGCCTTTTGGGTCATTGGCCTTCCTGGGAGCCGGTCTTGTTGATGTGACCAAGCATCGTGCTGGTCCGCTACCGGATGGTAGCCCCTCCCCGACCGACACCCTGACCCTGCGATGCCAGGATGTGGTCGGTGGTCGGGTAGCGGATCATGCGGCGTGGCGGAGGGCTTCGGAGATCTGGTGCACCACTCTGAACGGTTGGTCCGTAAGGTCGCTCCAGGTGAAGCGGAGTACCTTCCAACCATGCAGCTGAGCGAGATTGTCCCGGCGGCGATCGCTCTCGAACGCCTCCATGGTCGTGTGCCAGCGGCGCCCGTCACACTCGATGATCAACCGGGCATCCTCGTAGGCGAAGTCGACCCGACCCTTCGTGGGACTGCGCCACGGGAGCGGCATCTGGAGAGTGGGCATCGGCAGATCGCTGGCGCTGAGCAGGGCGATCATCCTCTCCTCCAAAGCACTCTCGGGAACGACGAGCCCGGGCGCAACATCTTCGAGTAGCTCGCGGAATCGGGCTGTACCGGGACGACCCCGCCGACCCAGCTCTTCGAGAATCTCGGCGAGGCCCTCGTAGGTCACGCGGCGGGCCGCCAGTGCCTTCTGTGCGATGCTGCGGAGCTCATCGAACTCGGTTACGGACGCCAGATCGAACATCGTCCGGACGGGGTTGGTGACGGGGAAGCCGGCGATGTGGGTGACGTATCGCCGGTGAAGGTCGGTCGACTGGTGAACTTGTACTCCCTCAAGGCGGTAGGTGCGCCGGCTGGGCACTGTAGCCACGGCGCCTCTAAAGGGTTCACAACCGAGCCTGTGTAGCTGGGCTGCGGACTGATGTGAGACCACGGCCGGCAAAGCTAGGACAGCGGCTCGAAGATAGACCATTGCCGACGGGCTGCCGTAGATCAGGTATGTATCGCTGCCCAGGCACTTCCACTCCCCCAATCTGACTCTCCGTCTGATCACGCACCTCGATAGGCCCGCGCTGACCGCTTGCTCACCGGTGACGAGCCCATTCTGGGACTCCGCCAAACGCCGGATGGTCACCCCAGCTGATGTGGTCACAAGCCATTCTCCTGTTGTTGTGGTGTGTCGTAGTGATGTGTCACCTACCAAGATGCACGCATTTGGGCCGGTCTTCAAGGGGGTTGTCTCGGGAGAGGGTCCTCAGTACCGAGGCCAACGGAGGAACCTAAGGCTCACAACGCGCCACAGCGCGCCACGAACCTAAGGTTCAGGGCGACAGGAGGGGCGGGCGCCAAAGCCACCCAACCTAAGGCTCACAACGCGCCACAGCGCGCCACGAACCTAAGGTTCAGGGCGAC
>VXRE01000129.1 GCA_009838635.1 Acidimicrobiia bacterium
TCGTACCCTCCCCGATCCCCACGGCCCCCAATACCACAGGGGGCTTCTCAATCACCTTCTTTGCCGGTACAAGTACAGCGGCGTCGTGGATGAAGGAGGCTGCCATGTCGGAGACGCCGTCCGGTAGCGGCGTACCGGCTGCGGCACCGGGAGTGCCGGTATCGCGCCGGGGCGCCTACCTGGCCCTCGTAGGCGCGCTGGTGGTCGTGATCGGTTTCGCCCTCTGGAACCGGCCCACGGCCCCTCCGCCCGAGTCCCGACCGTCCCCGGAGGTAGTCGCAGCACCCGTGTCCGCGGTCGGCGCTGCTCCGCCCGTGGCAACCGTTTATGTCTCGGGTGCGGTTGCGGCGCCCGGCTTGGTGGTGTTACCGGAGGGAAGCCGGGTCGCCGACGCGATCGCGGGGGTGGGTGGCGCGCTGCCGGGCTCGGAGCTTCGCGTGGTGAACCTGGCTGCGCCGGTAACGGACGGTATGCACCTCGATATCCCCTGGGCCGGCGATGATCCGGGCGCGGGGCTCTCACTCGGGTCCGGCGCGGGATCGGGCTATCCGGTCGATCTGAACCGGGCGGATCATGAGGCCCTCACGGGCATCCCCGGGGTGGGGGAGGTTCTGGCGTTGCGTATCGTCGCTTACCGCGAATCCCACGGCCCCTTCATGGCGCTGGAGGATCTGCTCGACGTTCCGGGCATCGGCGAAGGCAGGTTGGCCGGGATGCGTGACTACGTCGAGGTGCGTAGATAGGCCGCCTGCCCGACCCGCAGGCCAGATGGTTCCTGGCCGGCGCCGGCGCCATCTGGATCGGAGTGGTCGCCGGGACACGGGTGCCGTGGCTGGCGGTCGTGGCATTGGGCGCCGCAGCCGTGGCCGGCGTCCGGCAGAGATGGGGCGCCGCCGTGGTGGCGGGCCTGATGGCCTTGGGGGTCGTCGGCGGCTTGTTCCTGGGCGTTCGCCAGCAGGCGATGGCGAACACCCCGCTTCCCCCGGGCGAGGTGACCATCCTCGTAGAGGCTCTGACCGACGCTTCGGGTCGTCCCGGCCGGGACCGAGTTCTCGTCCGGGTGCTGGGTATCGAGGGAGCAGCGGGGCCGGTCCCCTGGGACGGTCCTGCCGGCCGGCTCCGGGGTGGCGTGTCAGGCTGGACCCGGGCCAGCCGGTGGTGGGTCGAGACGACCATGCATCGCGCGGTGGATCCGGTCATCGCGAGCCCTGCCAGGGACCCGGTGGTCTGGCACGGCAGGCCGGCCGGCGCCCGGCCCGCTCCCGGACAGGTCAGGTGGGTGGCCGGACAGGCCGCTCGGGTTCGCTCCCTCATCATCGATCGTCTCCGACCGGATACCGACCGCGGGAGGGCGCTCCTGGCCGGATTCCTGCTGGGGGATGTCTCGCACCTGCGTCCGTGGGAGGAGGAGGCGATGCGCCGTGCCGGGCTGTCGCACTTCGTAGCCGTTTCCGGGAGCAACGTGGCGCTCTTCCTGGGCGCCCTGTTCCTGGTGGCGGGCCCGCTGGGCTGGAGTTCCGTCCGAAGAGCAATCCTGGGTATGGCCGGCCTGGCCTTCTTCGTCCTCCTGATCGGGCCGGACCCGTCGGTGGTGCGGGCCGCGACCATGGCCGGGCTGGTCCTCATTGCGCGCCCCTTCGGCTTGCGCCCGGACATCTGGAGGGTGATAGGGGTCGGGGTCGGGTTGCTCCTCCTGGTCTCCCCGGAGCTGGCCTACAGCCTCGGATTCCAGCTCTCGGTCGCCGCCACGGCCGGGGTGGTGGTCGGAGCCGGATGGTTTCGCAGCCTTCGCCCCCGGTGGCTCGCGACGTCGCTCGGAGCGGCCTGCGGCGCTCAGCTGGCAGTGGCCCCGATCCTTCTGCTCGCGATCGGGCGGCTGCCCCTGTGGTCGCCGGTGGCCAACGTGGCTGCCGCTCCGATCGTGGTGGCGGCGACCGGGTTGGGAGGGGCCGGGGTCGTCGTGGGTCTGGACGGGTTGGTGGAGGCAGGCGCCCTGCTGGCTCGGGCGGTCCTGGGAATCGCCGACCTGTCGTCAGCCCTTCCGCAGATCGGGTGGATGGCGGCCCTGCTGTTCGCCGTGTGTGGGTTGGTGGCGCTGTCCCGCCGCTTCCGTCCGGCGGCGGTACTGGCCGCCAGCCTGCTCGCCTGCTCGTTGACGGCCTTCGCCGGTCCGCTCTCGCTGGTGGGTTCTCCGGCCGGGCCGGCCTTCGTGGCTCTCGACGTGGGCCAGGGCGATGCGCTATTGCTGCTGGGTGAGCAGGGAGAGACGGTGCTGGTCGACGGGGGAAGCGACGGCGCCAGGATCCGGGCCGGGCTGGCCCGGGTCGGTGTCGGAGCCGTGGACCTGCTGGTCCTGTCGCACGCCCATGATGACCACTATGGCGGCCTGGCGGACGTCATCGGATCTCTTCCGGTCGGGCAGATGTGGTACGCACCCTTCCCCGGCCAGCCGGACGGGTACACGAGCCTGGTGGAGGCGGCCGGGCAGGTGACCCGAGTCACGATCCCGAGCCTGGGCCTTCACAGGATCGGCTCCATCCGGCTTGAAGTCCTGGGTCCGGTCCGCCGGTATGAGTCTCTCAACGACCAGTCGATCGTGATCCGGGCCACGCTCGGTGGCGGCACGGTTCTGCTGACCGGGGACATGGAGACCGTGTCCCAGGCCGATATGGACCCTCCCCGGGTGGATGTGCTGAAGGTTCCCCACCAGGGCGCCGCAACCTCCGATCCGGAGTGGCTGGTACGAACAGGCGCCTCCGTGGCCGTGGTCAGCGTCGGACCCAACCGCTTCGGGCATCCATCCGAGGAGCTACTGGCCGCGCTCGAGCGCGCCGGCATGGAGGTGCGTCGCACCGACCGGGAGGGTGACGTGGTCGTCGGCCTCCGGCCCTGACGATCCGGCTCGGCTCGAGCAGACCCCATCGCTACGATCCGGTTCGATGGCCATGACGAAGCACCCCAAGCGGATCCTGATCACCGGCGCCGGCCGGTGGTCCGGAGGGGACGAGGGGGGTCTGGGGG
>VXRE01000041.1 GCA_009838635.1 Acidimicrobiia bacterium
GCGGATCACGGTCACGCCGGAAATAGAGGCGGTGGACGGCGCCGACGTGGTCTACACGGATGTGTGGGCGTCGATGGGTCAGGAAGGCGAGGCGTCGGAGCGAGCCCTGGCATTCGCCGGCTACCGGGTGGATGAGGGATTGTTCGCACGGGCCCGGCCCGATGCGATCTTCCTTCATTGCCTGCCCGCCCACCGGGGTGAGGAAGTGACCGACGCCGTGGTCGACCACCCCAGGTCCCGGGTGTTCGACCAGGCTGAGAACCGGCTCCACTCGATGAAGGCCATCCTGCTCGAACTCCTTGGGTAGTGGTCTACCTGTCCGGTCCTGTCGAGCAGGTGGCGCGGCGGCTGCTCGGTCACCGGCTGATCACCGACTTCGGCGGGAGGACAGCGGTGGTCATCGAGGAGGTGGAGGCCTACGGGGGCGCCGGCGATCCGGCCTCCCATGCCTATCGGGGCCGCACTGTTCGCAACGCCTCCATGTTCGGCCCGGCCGGCACGCTCTACGTCTACCGGTCCTACGGGGTCCACTGGTGCGCCAACGTGGTGACCGGTCCCGAGGGGACTGGTCAGGCGGTGCTGATCCGGGGCGGCCGGGTGGTCGAGGGCATGGACCTGGTGCTGGCCCGGCGCGGGCGCCGTGACCACCTGACCGACGGCCCCGGCAAGCTGGCCCAGGCGCTGGGGATCACGGGGGATCACGACGGGACATCGGTGCTGGAGGGCCCGGTGCGCTTGGAGGATGGGCCCGCACCGGACCCGGCTCTGGTTTTCCGCACCCCACGGATCGGGATCAGCCGGGAGGCAGAACGACCGTGGCGGTTCGTGGTCGAAGGTGGACGATGATCCGCCCTGCCGGCCGTACCTGGCTGCTCGGGCTGATGACAGACAGACCCAGTGATCTGTCTACGACACAGCTTGGTGTGCTCTGGCGGTCATCGGTGTCCCGTCGCTGCGTTCCACTTCCTTGACGTACCGCTGCGGGTACGCCTTCGTCATCGGGCCTTGCGAGGAACACCGCTGCCGACGCCATACCACACCGATGTCCCGTAGACAGACCACTAGTCTCGCCCCGTGACACCCGGACCCGCCATGACGCCCGAGCAGCAGGCCGAGTACCTGCTGCGCGATGTCGACACGTTCCTCCCGACCGGTGAGGAGTTGGTCGATCGCATCAGGGATTCCAAGGAGACGGGCCGCCCGCTACGGGTGAAGCTCGGCCTCGACCCCACCGCCAACGTCGTCACCCTCGGCTGGGCGGTCGTGCTCTGGAAGCTGCGGGAGTTCCAGGACCTCGGGCACAAGGCGGTGCTCATCCTCGGGACCTTCACCGCCCAGGTAGGCGATCCGAGCGGGCGCTCGGAGACGAGGAAACGCCTCACGGCGGAACAGGTGGAGGCGTTCGCCGCATCGGTGAAGAGGCACTTCGGCGAGATCCTGCTGACGCACGAGGACGTCCTGGAGATCCGCCCTAACTCCGACTGGCTGGCCGAGCTCGACATGCGCGAGGTCCTGGAGCTCACCGCGTCGACGACCCTGGCCCAGATGCTGGAGCGAGACGACTTCGCCAAGCGTTTCGCCGACCGCCGGCCCATCTCGATGATGGAGTTCATGTACCCGCTGCTACAGGGTTACGACTCGGTGGCGGTCGAGGCCGACGTGGAGCTCGGCGGGACCGACCAACTCTTCAACCTGATGATGGGGCGCCAGGTCCAGCAGCGCTACGACCAGGCGGCGCAGATGGTGCTCACCATGCCGCTGCTCGTGGGCACCGACGGGAAGAAGAAGATGTCCCAGTCGCTGGGGAACTACGTGAACATCGCGCCGCCCTACAGCGAGATGTTCGGCAAGACGATGAGCATCCCTGATCCGGCGATGCCGCAGTGGTACCGGCTTGCCTCCGGGTTGCCGACCGAGGAGATAGATGCCGCACTGGCTGCCCTGGCCGACGGGACGTTGCACCCGGGAGACGCAAAACGGCGTCTGGCCCGGGCCGTAGTGGACCGCTACCAGCCGGGTCATGGCGCGATCGAGGAGAAGGCCTTCGACCGCCAGTTCGTGGACCGAGAGATCCCGGAGGACATTCCTACCTACCAACTCCCACCTGGTGAGCCCGAGGGTGAGGTGTACCTTCCCGCACTGCTGGCCGATGCGGGGCTGGTGGCGTCCAGGAGCGAGGGAAGGCGGATGCTGGCTCAGGGGGCGGTACGCATCAACGGGGAGCAGGTGGCCGACCAGTCGGTCCGGAGAGAGAGCCTGCTATCCGGCGCCGATCCCACGGTGGTCTCCATCGGCAAGCGCCGTTTCGTGCGGCTTGGTGACGGCTAGCCCCAGACCTGCGCTCCGGTCCAGAACGCGTCGGGCTCCTCGGGCATGCGTTCATATGCTGTCCGGTCCGACTCGACCAGGGCATCGCGGATAGCGGCTCTGACGCCGGCGCCGGCTGCGGAAGGGATGTCGATATCGCGGCGGCGAGCCTGGTCGACCAGCCACCTGTCCAAGGCGAATGTGATTCTCGTCCCGGCCACATCGCCATCCTACCGGGCGCCGTGCCAGACACCGTCGAGACCCGAGCACCGCCGTAGGCTCGTAGCCGGAGAGGACCTGCTATAGTTATGCGGCTGGCTGCACCGTCTCCGCTTCGTAATGGTCCGTGTGGCCGGCTCGCTTCCCTCCCTGGTGAGGGGCGAGCTGTCGGCGGAGCCGGAGTGCCAGTACCGCAGGAGCTGCGGTCAGGGCTCCTTGACAACTGAACAGCGTGTCAAAAGCCGAAAAGAAAGTCATTCCTATGGCCGGGCCTACGGGCGCCGGTCATCGGGGAATGTACTCCCAAACTGTCGATGCTCGGCATCGGCGGATTGGATCGAACCTTCTCGGCAGCCTCGCGCCTTGTGGCGTACCGGCTGTCGGGACACATGACAGGATTCTGATGCCGCCGTCGCCCTTGTGGCGGTCGGCGGGATCGAAGGACTGACGTTGGAGAGTTTGATCCTGGCTCAGGACGAACGCT
>VXRE01000051.1 GCA_009838635.1 Acidimicrobiia bacterium
GTGGTGCTGGTCCCTCGCGCTTGGATCACAATCCTTCCTCGATCCGGAGGTCGTCTGGTGAATGTCCGAAGAACTCTAGGAACTGACCTGCCCGACGCATCTTGTCTGCCTTATTGCCATGCGTCTCGATATAGATGCCGGAGGTTCCAACCAGCTTCGGATTGTACGAGATGTCTTCGCGGTTACGTGACGCGTACAAGCGGGTTTGTCCTCGAAGCGTCAGGATCCGATCGAAGCTCGTACCGTGCCGCTGGTGGAGGGCTTCGGCTACCCCGACCAGCATTGCTGCCCAAGTGTTGACTTCGTACCGCTGGCCCCACAACCTGTAAGCGAAGACCGTCTGGCGTCGGCGGGTCACCTCTCCTGCTGCTGCAGCAGCCCGGGCCTCGGCCGATCGGCCTGCCCTTTCCCTCAGGGTGGCAGGGATCTTTCCGACGATGTCTGCCATCTGTTTCACCGTCATGTGCCGATCGTCCTCGGCGATCTCGAACCAGGAATGGAGGAGGGAGTTGAGTCGGGAGGAATTCTCCCGACTGCGATCCTTCCGCGAGTTCCAGGCCAGGTACCGATCGACGATACGACGCTCCAGGTCGGAAACCTCTCCTTGAGACCCACGAGCAGGGAGAACGTCGTCGTTGCCGCCACGAGCCCCGGCGGGTTTCCGTGGGGCCACGGTTGGCACCGGCGACTCTCGCAGTACAGCCCGTACTTGCTCGGGAGCAGGTCGAAGGTTCAACTCCTCGTACGCACGGTCAACAACCAAGTCGACCAGTCGCTGGTCCGGCTCCCGCTTCATCCGTGACCAGATCTCGGGGAGCTTGGTCTTCAGGATGTCGGCTTGCCGACGCGCCTCCAAGACTTCTGTAGCTCGGCGTTCAGAACTCCCGCTTCGCAGGCTTTCCTTGCCTAGGAACGTTTCGAGATCCTCGGCCAGTTGGTCGACTCGGTCGTGCACGAGGTGGAGAGTCGCGAAGAGACGCTCCTTGGGCGGACGATTTGCGCGCGGCAGGTAGAGCTGCCACTCAAGACCGGAGGTCAGTGCGCAGATATAGACGCCTTCGTCGAACCCATATCCGACTGCCTGCTTGGCGTATCGGTCCAGATCGAGCCCCGGCGCCTTCGCCTCTATATGGGCAACGGTGTGCCCCTGATCCTGGAGTGCAAAGTCCACACGCCCGGAGCCTTTGGTCGTCTCAACGCGATGCTCGACCAAGACCTCGGTTCCTGAAGACGGATCCCACCCGAGGCCTTGCAAGACCGGCGCGATGATCTGGAACTTAGCGGCTTCCTCGTTAGGAGGAGTCGGCCCGCTTCGTACCTTCTCAAGGACATCCCGTAACGACAATCGTGCCTCCCTACAGACTCGCGCGCCAGGTAAGCCTACCTTTCGGGCCTGGCAGGACCAGGGATCCGTCTAGAGCCCGGGCGCCGTCGCGGTATCAGGGTCGGGGCGGGGTAGCATCCGGGGCATGTTCCGTTTTCTTACTGCCGGTGAGTCTCACGGGCCCGGGTTGGTCACCATCGTGGAGGGGCTTCCCGCCGGGTTGGAGGTGTCACGCCAGGGTCTCGGCTACGAGCTGGCCCGGCGCCGCCTCGGTTACGGGCGGGGCGCCCGCATGAAGATCGAGAAGGACGAGCTGGAGATCATGGGCGGGGTCCGCCATGGCCGGACCCTCGGTTCTCCGGTGGCCGTGATCATCCGCAATACCGAGTGGCCGCGCTGGCAGGAGGAGATGTCGCCGGACCCAGGCGTCCCCAAGCGGCCGATGACGACGCCCCGGCCGGGGCACGCCGACTTGGTGGGCATGCTCAAGTACGACACCAAGGACGCCCGCAACATTCTCGAGCGGGCATCGGCCCGGGAGACCGCCGCCCGTACCGTGGCCGGCTACCTCGCCAAGCAGCTGCTGTCCAGCATCGACGCCACCGTGGTCAGCCATGTGGTCGCTATCGGCGCGGCCGTGTCCGAATCCGGTGATCTGCCCACCATCGAGGACCTGCCCACCATCGACGCGTCATCAGTCCGGGCGTTCGGCACCGAGGCCGAGGCATTGATGGTCGCCGAGATCGAGCGGGCCAAGTCGGACCGCGACACGCTCGGCGGTGTGGTGGAGGTGCTGGTCTACGGCCTGCCACCCGGAGTGGGCTCCTATGACCATTGGGACCGGCGCATCGAAGCCCGCCTGGCCGAGGCGCTGATGTCGATCCAGGCCATGAAGGCGGTGGAGGTCGGCGACGGTCTGGAGTCGTCCCGGCGCCGGGGCTCCGTCGCCCACGACGAGATCTACTACGAGGACGGGCGGTTCTTCCGCAACACCGACCGGGCCGGGGGCATCGAGGGAGGCATGACTACGGGCCAGCCGATGCGGGTACGGGTGGCGATGAAGCCGCTGTCCACGGTGATGCGTCCCCTCCCCACCGTGAACGTGGTGACGAAGGAGCCGGAGGTGGCCTTCCGGGAGCGTTCCGATGTCTGTGCGGTGCCCGCCGCGGGTGTGGTAGCCGAACAGATGGTGGCCATCGTGGCGGCCCAGGAGCTCCAGCGAAAGTTCGGCGGCGACACGGTGGAGGACTTTGTTGTCAACGTGACCTCCTACCGGCACCGTATCCGCACGTTCTGAGCGATGGGGAACCTCTGGCTCATCGGCATGATGGGCAGCGGGAAGAGCACGGTCGGTCGCCGCATCGCCGCCATCACGGGTCGCGGTTTCGTGGATGTCGACTCGCTGGTGGAGGAGCGAGCCGGTAAGTCCGTCGCAAGCATCTTCGAGGAGCAGGGCGAGGCGGCTTTTCGTGAGATGGAGGGCGCCGAGGTACGCCGCCTGTCCGCTGAGCCGGCGCCGCGAGCCCCCGGCCGCGTAATAGCGACCGGGGGTGGGGCGGTCCTACCCCCCGCCGGTGTGAAAGCCAAGTGCCGCACCGCAGGTGTTGGGGGGCTGGCCGCCCCCCCCCGGGTG
>VXRE01000086.1:0-10879 GCA_009838635.1 Acidimicrobiia bacterium
GTTCCTCGAGCGGCTCGAACCCGGGTGGGCTCACCACCCGCACCCGGCCCCCCAGCTTGGCCACCCCCAGCATCAGGCTGTGGCACACGTTGTTGCCGTCGCCAACGTAGGCCACCACAGATCCGGCAACCTCGCAGTGCTCCGCGATGGTCTGGAGATCGGCCACCGCCTGGCAGGGGTGTTCGATGTCGGAAAGGAGGTTCACCACCGGAGCCTCGGCGTGTTCGGCCATCTCCACCAGCATCCGATGGTCGAAGACGCGCATCGCCACGAGATCCAGGTAACGGTCCAGCACCCGGGCCACGTCACGGACGGCTTCCCTCGATCCGACACCCACCTCGGTCTGACCCAGGACCACCGGGTGGGCACCCAGATCGACCGCAGCCACCTCGCTGGACACCCTGGTGCGAGTGGAGGGCTTCTCGAAGAACAGCCCGATCCGGGAACCTGCCAGAGCACCTGACCTGAAGCTCCGATCGTGACGGAACCGGGAGGCTGACTCCACCAGGCGCGCCAGAGCCCCCCGGTCGAGGTCGGCGATCCCCAGGAAGTCTCTCATATGCTTCCCCGCAGGACGCCGCCCAACCGATCCGCTACGGCGGCGGCGATGCCCCGCCCGATCGGCGCCGCCTCCTCGTCCGAGATGGTGTGGTCCATGGCACGCAGCGTGAGCCGCACGGCCAGGCTCCGGTGGGCAGCGGGGATCGAGCCACCCCTGAACTCGTCGAACAACTCCACGCTCTCCAGGTGCGCCCCTGCGGACTCTTGGACGACCTCCAGCAGGCGCGCCGCCGGGACCGTGTCGGCTAGCACGAACGCCAGGTCGAACACCATGGGTGGGTAGGCGGAGACATCCTCCAGCACCCAGGACGGACCGGCGGACACGAGAGGACCGAGACCCATCTCGGCGACCGCCACCCTGCCCTCCAACCCGAACTTCCGCACTGCTGCCGGATGGAGCTCTCCGACCGTCCCTATGTCGGCTGCGCCACACGTCACCACCGCTCCCCGACCCGGGTGGAGGCCCGCCACCGAATCCTGTCGGATCTCCAACCGGCGGCCAGCCACCCGGGCCAGTAGGTCGACCAGCCCGGTGGCGGCGAATACGTCCACGCCCGGACCGGACAGGACCATGGCCAGGTGGAAGGGCTGGAAGGGAATGCGGGGGTCCTCCGGGTCGTCACCGGCCGTGAACACTCGCCCGGTCTCGAACAGGCGCACCGACTTCAGGCCCCGAGCCACGTTGCGCGACATCGCCCCCATCAGGCCGGGCAGCAGGGTGGTACGCAGGATGGCCTCCTCCTCGCGGAGCGGGTTCTTGACCCGGATGGTTACCCGGCGCGGATCCTGGGGCGGGAGACCGAGAGCGTCCAGGTCGTCCTGCCCGATGAAGCTGAGGGTCTGGGCTTCGGTAAGCCCGGCGCCGACCAGGGCTTCGCGGAGCCGCCGGACGGCCAACTGCTCAGGAGTGAGGCCGCCCCGGGTGCCATGGCGGACCAGGTCCGGGAACCGGTCGTAGCCGTGGAGGCGGGCGACCTCTTCGACCAGATCGGCCGGACGGGTGACATCGGCGCGATGGGTCGGAACGTCCACATGAGCTGATCGTCCGTCCCGATCCAGCCCGAAACCGAGCCGTTCCAGCAGCGACAACGCTTCTCCGAACGGAGGATTCGGCCCGAGCAGGCGGCTCACGTCACGGGCCTTGAGGTCGACGGTCCACGGCCTCCGCGGGATCGGGTAACAGTCGACCGCCCGGGACCGGGGCATCCCGCCGGAGGTCAACGCCACCAGCTCCACCGTCCGGGCGGTGGCAAGGGCGGAGAGGTTGGGATCTACCCCCCGCTCGAACCGGGCCGAGGCCTCGCTCCGCAGTCCTAGCCGCCACGAGGTGGCCAGTATCGACGGTGGATGCCAGTTGGCGGCCTCGACCAGCACGCTGGTGGTCGTCTCGCAAACCTCGGTCGACGCCCCTCCCATGACGCCGGCCAATGCGATCGGACCCGACGGGTCGGTCACCACGATGTCGCCGGCTGCCAGCGGGCGGACCACCCCGTCCAGGGTCTCCAGCTTCTCGCCCTCCTCGGCTCTCCGGATGATTACCTGCCGGCCGGATATGGTGTCCGCGTCGAAAGTGTGGATCGGGTGTCCGAGTTCCCACATCACGTAGTTGGACACGTCCACGACGTTGGAGATCGGCCGCTGCCCGATAGCCAGGAGGCGCAGCTGCATCCAGAGTGGGGAGGGGCCGATCCGCACGCCGTCAACCTGGTGGGCGACGAAGCGAGGGCATGCTTCAACGTCTCGGATCGATACTTCGAAGGCGGAGTTCTCCGGACCGGTCGGGAAGCTCGGGGAGATGTCCCGCAGCGGGATCTGCCAGTAGGCGGCGAGCTCGCGGGCCAGCCCGCGGATCCCCATGCAGTCGCCCCGATTGGTGGTGATGCTCACATCCAGCACCACGTCGCCCAGGCCGATCACCTCCTCCAGGGGGCGGCCGAGGTCGTCATCGGTGGCCGCGCCGAGATCGTTCAGGACCATGATGCCGTCGTGGTCATCGCCCAACCCGAGCTCGCGGGCCGATGCGATCATGCCGTGCGACACGATGCCGCGTATCTTGCGGCTTCCCACCTCGAGGGGCTGGTCCGTGTCCGTGCCGAGGCGGGATCCGGCCCTTGCGTAGGCGATGACCGCGCCGGCCTCGAAGTTCCATGCTCCGCATACCACGTCGCGGGTGGCCGTTCCGTCATCGACCCGGCAGAAACGGATCCGGTCGGCGTCGGGATGGGGCCGAGCCTCCTCCACCCTTCCGACCACCACGCCCTCGAAGGACGGCCCGAACTCCTCGATCCCCTCCACCTCGTGACCTAGGGAGACCAGTATCCGCTCCAGCTCGTACGGGTCCCGGGTGGGCAGATCGATGAAGTCCGCCAACCAGCCGATCGGAACCTTCATCGGAACTGCCCCAGCACCCGCAGGTCGCTGTCGTAGAAGTGGCGGATGTCGGTGATGCCGTGGCGGACCATGGCCAGCCGCTCCACGCCCATGCCGAAGGCGAACCCTGTCACCTCCGCCGGGTCGTACCCCACCGCCTCGAACACGTTGGGATCGACCATGCCACATCCCAACATCTCCAGCCACTCGTCGTTGAACCACACCAGCATCTCCGCTGACGGCTCGGTGAACGGGAAGAAGTGGGGGACGAAGCGGGTACGGGCCGAGACCCCGAAGAACTCCCGGGCGAAGTAGGCGAGGGTGCCCTTCAGGTCCCCGAAGGTGATGTCCGAGTCCACGGCCAGGCCTTCGATCTGGTGGAACACCGGCGAGTGGGTGGCGTCCCAGGTGTCGGTGCGGAAGACCCGACCCGGTACCACCACGTAGACCGGCGGGGGGTTCTTCTCCATGAACCGGGCCTGCATCGGTGAGGTCTGGGTGCGGAGCAACAACTCGTCGGGACCGCTCCGCTCCCTGTCGTCGAACGGCTCCACGTACATGGTGTCTGACTCGAATCGGGAAGGATGGGTGGGCGGGGTGTTGAGGGCGTCGAAGTTGTACCACGCCAGTTCCAACTCCGGCCCTTCCGCCACCTCGTAGCCGATGGCGCGGAACACGTCGCACACATCCTCCATGGTGCGGGTCAGGAGGTGATGCGTCCCCCGTGCCGGACGACCGTATGGCAGGGTGAGATCGATCCGATCCTGCTCCAGCAGGACGTTCTCGGCCTCCGCCTGCAAGGCCGAGCGCCGATCCTCAACCGCGGCGGTCAGCGTGCCAACCGCCTCGTTGATCGCCCGCCCGACGTCGCGCCTACGGTCCGGCGCCAGGCGTCCGATGCCACTTCGCGCAACTGCGATCTCAGACCGCCGCCCCAACGTCTCCGACTCCGCATCGGACAGCTCATCCAGGTCGGAAGCAGCCTCGATCCGGGCGCGGGCGTCGCGGATTACGCCGGCTAGACGCTCAAGGTCCATCTTGGTGCTATGCCGCTAGCGGACCACTGTGGACCACTATTGGGCGTGGTTGGCGGACGCCAACTCGACGATCTGGCGAAAGGTGGCGGGATCGTTGACCGCGATATCGGCCAGCATCTTCCGGTCCACCTCGAATTCCGCCGCCTTCAGCCCCGCGATCAGCCTCGAATAGGTGGTGCCGTTCTCTCGGGCAGCGGCGTTGATACGGGTGATCCACAGCCTCCGGAAGTCGCCCTTGCGCGCCCTCCGGTCGCGATAGGCGTATTGCAGGGACTTCATCACCTGCTCGTTGGCCGCCCGGAAGCTCCGGCTCTTGGCGCCGCGGTAGCCCTTGGCCTTGGCCAGGACCTTCCGATGCCTCGTACGGGAATTGCTCGCGCGCTTGACTCGTGCCATTTCTTCTCTCCGGTGCTCCTCGCCTACATTCCGAGCAGGCGCTTGACCCGCTTCTCGTCACCTTTGGCCAGATCGGCCTCGCCTTTCAGCCGGCGATAGCTGTCCTTGCCCTTGGCAAGGCGGAGGTGGCCGCGGTGCGACTGGCGGCGCCGGATCCGGCCCGATCCGGTCACCTTGAAACGCTTGGCGGCGCCCTTGTGGCTCTTCATCTTCGGCATGTTGTGTCCTATTCCTCGCTGGTTCTCTAGGCCGAGCCTTCGTCAACGTCCTGGAACGACCGCGCAGGCCGCTTGATCGGCGCCAGGGCCATGGTCATATTGCGGCCCTCGAGCTTGGCCGGCTGATCCACGGTGGCTACTTCGGCGAGGTCCGAGGACAGGCGTTCGAGGATGGCCATACCCAGCTGGGGCCGGCTGGCCTCCCTCCCTCGTAGCCAGACCCGAACCCGGACCCGGTCGCCGTTGGTCAGGAAGCGCAGGGCCCGATCTCGCTTGATCTCGTAGTCGTGGTTGCCGATCTTCACCTTGAAGGTAAGTTCCTTGACCGTGCTGCGCGACTGCTTCTTGCGCGCTTCCCGCTCCTTGACGGACTGCTCGTACTTGAACTTGCCGTAGTCCATCATCCGCGCAACCGGCGGATCGGCTCCGGGCGCCACCTCCACGAGGTCCCATCCCAGGCCATCGGCCAGGTACAGGGCGTTCTGGCGGGGCATGACTCCCAGTTGCTTGCCGAGCGGATCGACAACTCTCAGTTCGGCCGCACGGATTTCGTCGTTGACGCGTAGCTCTGCGATTACATGTCTCCTTGCTCGTCCGCCGAAAGGACGGAATGGAATCTCGTTCGAGAAGAACAGGAACAACCGGCCGCTACTCGGGCCTATGAGGCACCGCGAGAACCCGATCCATCGCAAATGGTCGGGTTCCTGTACCACGGCACACTCGGGTTCGCAGCCCTGGTGAACGGCTTCGAATCGGCTCCCGGTGGCCGGGTGGGAAGCAACCGGCTTCCACTTTCTCCTGATTGTGGCCCGTCATTATAGGAGGAAGCGGGACTCCACACGAAGGTAGCCCGGATCGGCATGCCGGATGCCGGGTTCGTCCGGGTTCCGCGATACCCCGTCGGGAGACACGAACGTTCGGGATCATGGTTCCCGATCGCACGTTCTCGTGGCCGAGCACGGCGATCGGGGCGAGATCGGACAGATGGTCAAATGTGTGTCACACCCCCGAGATACGTTGCTTGTCGCCAAGCACCAACACCGGCTGATGGCACTGGCCCGATCGGCCCAGCCGGCCCGGAGGGAACATACGAGGCTTCGTGGAGCGAACCGCCGTGCACCCGACATCCAGCCGGGCATGGCCGCCCACGCTCCGAACCAGGACGGGTGGTGGCGGGGGAGGGAGCCCGGTGCGGAGCACCGATTTGGCCGGCCGGTTTTCGCGCTCTTGCGGGCTCAGGACATGGAAGGGCGCCCGGAACTACCCGTACGACAGACGGGTCAGTCCTGCCCTGTCCTCTCCCTGACCTCTGAAGGAGGGTCCTCCATATCGATGACGTGGCCCAGCTTGGCCACTTTGGTGTGCAGATAGTTGCGGTTGTGGTCGTTCTCGCCGACGACCAGGGGAACCCGCTCTACGATCCGTACCCCGTACGCCTCGACGCCGGCCCGCTTGGCCGGATTGTTGGTGAGCAGGCGGAGGCTGTTCACGCCCAGGTCGGCGAGCATCCGGGCTCCGGCGCCGTAGTCACGGCTGTCCTCCGGGAGACCCAGGTCCAGGTTGGCCTCCACCGTGTCCCGCCCCTGCTCCTGGAGGGCGTAGGCGGCCAGCTTGTCGATCAGACCGATGCCTCTCCCTTCGTGACCGCGCATGTAGAGGATCACGCCCCGGCCGGCCTCCCCGATCCGGCGCATCGCCTCCTGCAGCTGGAAGCCGCAGTCGCAGCGGAGGCTGGCGAACACATCCCCCGTGAGGCACTCCGAATGCATCCGGACCAGCACGCCTTCCTCACCGGCCACGCGGCCCCTGACCAGCGCCACGTGATGGCGGCCGTCGTCGAGCGACTCGTAGCCGATGGCCCGGAAGCGGCCGTAGCGAGTCGGTATGGCGGCCTCGGCACGGCGGCAGATCAGGGGAGGCCAGCCTGCCGGCGGGCGTTCCAGGTCGATCCGGCGATAGGCGGCGCCGATCTCTCCGGCATCCATCACCCGAAGACCGTCCTGCGTCCAGAGACCGTCATGATCTTCCCCGATCCTGGCGTAGTGGCTGGCCGCATCGACCAGACCTGCCCTGCGAAGGGCTCCGATCATCTCCACGTCCTCGATCGCCACGTAGAGATGACCACGCTCCGCCAGGCCTGCCAGCCTCCGTCGGGAGGGAAGCGCCGGGCCGTTCGTGGTTGCCAGAAGATGGTCCGCCTCCCCGATCAGGGCTGCGATGTCAACGCTGACCGCATCATCGGCCCGAGCCTCGGCATCAGCCACCACCGCCCGCACGTAGGGCAGGCCCGTCCGCCGATGGTGATGGAACCCGACATCCAACCTGACGGCATCCTCCCCCATCAGCCCCACCACCGTCTCGATCCCGGCCCGCTGGAGCCTCACCACCCCGCGACCTCTCACCCGGGCATCGGGGTCGTATGCCGCGACCACGACCCGGGCCACCCCGGCGGCCACCAGAGCATCGGCGCTTGGCGGGGTTCGTCCGGAATGCGAACAGGGCTCGAGGGTCACGAACGCCGTGGCGCCGCGGGCGGCGCCCCCCGCCTGCCCGAGCGCCACCGTCTCGGCGTGCGGCGTGCCGACGCCTCGATGAGCACCCTCTCCTACCACCTTCCCTCCCGCACCGACGATCACGCAACCCACCCGAGGATTGGGATGGGTGCGGTGCGGACGGGCCAGATCGATGGCCCGGCGCATCCGGCTGCGCTCGGCGTCCGACCAGGCCCGGCTCATGCTCTGCCTCCCGAGGCGGCGCGCCTCAGGCCGGCGATCGCCGTCACCGGATCCGGTTGTCCGAAGATGGCGGTGCCGGCCACGAACACATCGGCGCCGGCCCGCCGAGCCGCGCCGATAGTCTCCGGGCCGATGCCACCGTCGATCTCCAGGTCTACGTCGAGGCCACGCCGGTCGATGGCCCGGCGGGCCGCCTCGACCTTGGCGAGGACGGTCGGCAGGAAGTCCTGACCACCGAAGCCGGGCTCCACCGACATCACCAGCACCATGTCGCACAGCTCGATGAAGGGATCCAGAGCCTCGTACGGAGTGCCGGGATTGATCACCAGGCCGAAGCCGAGGCCGGCCTGGCGCGTCCGGCGTTCCACCGGCCTCGGGTCTGGCACCGCCTCGAGATGGACGGTTATCCCGGTTGCGCCCGCCTCCCGTAGCGGGTCGACCAGCCTGTCCGGATCAGTGACCATCAGGTGGCAGTCGAAGGCCAGTGCGGACACCTTCCGCAATGAGCTTATGACCGGAACACCCAATGAGATGTTCGGCACGAAGTGGCCATCCATCACATCCACATGGAGCATGTCCAGGTGGGGTTCCACCCGAGCCACCTCCTCGCCCAAACGGGCGAAGTCGGCGGCGAGAATCGAAGCCGCTATGCGAACGCGTTTCCTCACGGTGCGCAGGGTACATCCGCTCACAATGCCGTGGAACCGGACGCTCCGTCACCGATCCAAGACCGAGATGAACATGCCGTCGGTACCGGTCAGGTGGGGACCCATGAGCAAGCCGTGGTCGAGGCGGGAACCAGGCAGATCAGCCGGTGGCCGCCCACCCATGTTCTCCACCACTCCCAGCGTCTCCGCCCCGGTCAAGGTACAGACCGAGTAGACCACCCGCCCGCCGGGGCGTACCGCATCGACGGCTTGGCGAACCATCCGACGCTGGAGCGCCGCCAGCCGGTCCCGCTCGCCGATCGAGACCCGTAGCCGCACCTCGGGTCGCCGCCGGAGCGTGCCGAGGCCGGTGCATGGTGCGTCCACCAGCACCCGGTCGAATTGCCCACTCCGAAATGGGAGGCGGGTTCCGTCAGCTCTTACCCACCATCCGCTACCGCCCGCCCTGTCCAGCCGTCGCGCCGCCTGGCGGATGCGGCGAGCGTGGATGTCGACTGCGGCCAGGGAGGCGGGGCTGCGGTCCCAGATGGCCAGCGTCTTGCCACCGGGAGCAGCTCCCACCTCCAACACCCGATGGTCGGGAGCGACGCCCAGGGCTTCGACCACGGCCACCGATGCGGCGTCCTGGACCACCGCCTGCTCGGGAACCCGGCCCTCCGGGTGGACGAAGGCGCCGGGGACAGGCGTGGGAACGGCGCCGTGGGGTAGAGGATCGCCCGGCCGCATGCGGAAGCTCACCGGCGCGTCCTCGTGGGCAGCCTCGGCGAAGGCCAGCGCCTGATCTCTCCCCCACGTGCGCGTCAGGTCGTCCATGACCCAGCCGGGCAGGCTGAACACCTCGGCCGGATCGGTGGGTGGGTTGGGCTCGCCTCCTCGTTGCAGGTTCCTGACCAGGGCGTTCACGAACCCGGTAGCCCGACCGTGTCCCAGGCTCCGAACCGACTCCACGGCCGTATCGGGCACGGCATGAGCGGCGGCCCGGCCGAACAGAACCTCGTGGAAGGCCACCCGCAGGACATCGAGCACATCGGCATGGATGGCCGGCAGAGGCCGGCTGGACAGACCGCGGATGGCCCGGTCCAGGCGAGGGAGGTTCCTGATGGTGCCGTAGACGAGATGGCGCACGAGGCGAGCATCGTCCGGCGGTAGATCGACCTCCCTGACCACCAGATTCGACCAGGCTCCGCCCCGCACGACCCTACCGACCAGCTCGGCCGCCACCGAGCGGGCCTCCACGCCACGCTTCACCCGAAGCGACCCGGATCGCCCTTGACCCCCCTGACCCATGCGAGAGCATCCATCGCCTTCCTGCCCTCGGGTTGAACGGTCCGCAGGGCCAGGCATCCAGTGGCGGTACCGACCCTTGCCCCGATCTCGTCGATCTCCAGGCAACCCGGCTCCAACCTGCCGGGGACCGGCCGGGCCCGGAGGATCTTGAACCGCTTACCCCGCCACATGGTGTGTGCGCCCGGACGGGGACAGAACGCCCGGATGGCCCTCATCACCTGCTCAACAGGCTGGTCGAAGTCGAGTCGAGCCTCAGCAACGACCAGGCGGGGCGCCCATGTGACCATCGACTCCTCCTGCGCCACCGGCTCCAACTCCCCTCGCTCCAGCGCACCCAGGTGCGTGGCCAGCAACTCGGCGCCGCCCAAGGCGAGGCGCTCCGACAGCGCACCGGCGTCCTCGTCCTCGCCGATCGAGGTCCTCCATCCGGCCAGGACCGGGCCGGCATCCAATCCGGCGTCCATCCGCATCAGGCTCACTCCGGTTACCTCGTCGCCGGCCAGAATGGCTCGCTCGACCGGGGCCGCCCCCCGCCACCGGGGCAGCAGGGAGAAATGCAGGTTCGCCATGCCCAGCCGGGGACGGGCCAGGGTGACGGCCGGCACGATCATCCCGTAGCTCACCACCACCGCGAGGTCAAGATCCATCCCGGCGACGGCATCGTCCAGCGCAGCAGGGGTGGCGGGCTGCCGGACCGGAATCCCCTGGTCGACCGCTCTGACCTTGGCCTCGGGCGGTGCCGGCGCCCGGCCTCGCCCCCTCCGTCGGTCCAGTCTGGTTATCACGGCGCGCAGGTCGGTCAATCCGGCCAGGATGTCGATCGTGGGAACGGCCTCCTGCGATGTGCCCAGCAGGGCGGTCTTCATCACTCCGGCGCCCGGATCGCCTCGTTACGAAGGGCGCGAAACGCCTCCTTGCGGGTGGCTCGGTCGAGACGGGTCAGTAGGAGGCGGCCCTTGAGGTGGTCGATCTCGTGCTGGAGAACCCTTCCCAAGAGCTCATCCCCGGCAAACTCCACCGGGTTCCCGTCCAGATCCTGGCCGACGGCTCGGGCGAAAGCAGGGCGATTGATGGTCCAGTAGTGACCAGGAACGGACAGGCATCCCTCGTGGTATTCCCAATCCCCCGAAGTCTCGGCCAGGACCGGGTTCACCAGCACCTGGGGACCATCGCCGGCATCGAACACGCAGATGCACTTCAACACACCGATCTGCGGCGCAGCCAATCCCACTCCAGGAGCGTCGTACATGGTCTCGAGCATGTCCTCCGCAAGCCGGTGGAGGGACGCGTCGAAGTCCTTGACCGGCTTGGTGCGGACCCTCAGAACAGGATCGCCGAAGGTGCGTATAGGAAAGATGGCCACCGGGTCAGGGAGGATAGTTGCCAGCCCGTCCGTCCCGAGCCCCGTGACTCCCCCCGCCGGAACCGGAGGCTCAAGACACCACAAGGGCACGCCCGATCTAAGGCTCCAGACACAGTTTTGCGGTACTCCAAGCCCTTAAGAACCGAGTTGCCAAACTCGCGAGAGTCCGGTGCTCCGCACCGGGCCCCCCCCCCCCCACCCCCCCACCAGGAGGGGCCTGGTGGGGCAATCCCCGCCCGCCCCC
>VXRE01000086.1:10889-26466 GCA_009838635.1 Acidimicrobiia bacterium
TTTATTATGTTCTTATTCAGCCTCCTCTTTTTTTTTGTGATTTAATCCATCCATTAGAGACGGTTTTCCCGATTGTGGTTTTCTTGGGGGGCTCCGCGCCGGGCCCCTCCCCCGCCACCACCCATCCTGGAGGAGCGTGGTCGGCCATGCCCGGCCGGCCGCCGGGCATCGGCTGTTCGCTCCATGAAGTCTCTCGTTCCCTCGACCGGCCGCTCCGATCGGTCTTACCTCAATCGGCCGGTACAGGTGCTTGGCGATTAGCAAGATATGTCGGGAGTGTGACAGATTCGACCCCCAGTGGAGAGATCGCGAAAAATAGGGCGGTCCAGGGTACGGCGCCCGGGCCGGTGGCACTCCTCGGGCCGGAGTCGAGTACCTGCTCCCGACTCGTGGATCCTCGACAGCGGACGAACGCTCCCTGGTGGGAACGGTCGGTGACCGGCGTCAGAAATCGCGGGGGTCCGCATCCACCCGCACTCTCAGACCCTGGCGCCTCAGTTGGACGACCGCCTTCCTGAGCCTCCGCTTGACCCTGGTCAGGCCGTCGCCCTGGACCATCCAGCGCAGCCGATCGCCTGCCCGCGCCGGGCCGTACACGATGGCGGCCTCGAGTGCATCGTCAAGGATCGACCCGTCGTCGGTTCCCGCAACCTCGACCACCATCACCTCCCCGATGGGCGGCAGGGACAAGCGCCTGCGGATGGCCAACTCGTCCCTGAGGAACGCGAACGGATCGGCCCGCCGAAGGGCCTCGTAGACGGGCTGGTGAGTATCGGCCGTCTGCAGCATCATCCGGGCCCGCCCGTCGCGCCGGACGGTGGCGGCCACCCGGGACAGCACTGTGAGGGCATCCTCCGCCGCCCGGTAGTTGGTACCCCGCACCAGGCCGTCGGCATCCACCACCACCGCCAGGTCGGAGTTCGGCACCGCCACCAGGTCGGCTTCGGTTCCCACCATCACCTGCCTACCGGCTGACACGTCACCCACGCCGTCCCCGATCAGCCGCCGGACCTCCTCGATCACCCGTCCCACGGCGGCGCCAAGGGGCTCGAAGCGGGTCCCGCCGCATGACGAGCAGCCTCCAAGCTCGGTCTCGCATCTTGAACAGGTGGTCCGATGATCGGGGCGAGCCCCGCAGCGCGGACAGCTTCGCAGCAGCCGGCACTCCACACACCGGGCAGCCGGTGCGTAGCCGCGCCGATGGGTGAAGACAAACACCCGGCCGCCCCGGCCCGCCGCACCGGCGATGGCGCGCCGGACCCGTTCCGCCAGCAGGCCGTGGCCGGGCGGATCCTCGGTCCGATCCACTACCTGGACCGGTGCCCACAGGCGACCGGGCACGCGGACCACCTCGAGGTCCTCCGCCAGCGCGCTGACGGTCGGAACCCGCCCGATCAGGACCAGATGGAAGCCCTCGGCGGATGCCCTGACCCGGGCCAGGCTCCCGGCCGCCACCGTCGGGGTCTGGCGTTCCTTCATGCCGGGCCGGCCCTCCTCCACCAGGATCACCATGGACAGGTCCCTGACCGGCCACCAGACCACCCGCATGGTTCCCACCACGGCCAAACCGCCGGTCGTAGCCGCCTTCGACCACACCGCGGTGACCGCAGCGTCGTTCTGATCGCTCACCTCCAGCACCCGGGCACCCAGATCGTGCCGCAGCCCGGCGGCGAGACGTGCGGCTTCCACCACCGTCGGAGCGACCACCAGGACCGATCTCCCCGCCTGCAAGGAAGCGGTGACCGCCCCCCGCACCAGGTCGGTCCAGCCGGCGCCCGCCACGACCTGGACCGACCGGGGAGGTCCTCCCCTCGCCGCAGCCTCCGCCACACCTGCTAGAGGACCGCCGGCCGGCGGGACACCCGGCAGACCGGCAGGAGGCGGCCGCTTGGGCAGGTTGGGCGGAGCGGTCTTGGCCAGCACCCGGGCGAGCGGCGCCACATAGTGGTCCGCCGCCCAGAGGAGCGCCGGGAGCATGCCGGCTGTGAACGCGGGGATATCGGAGGAGAGCGCCCGGACTTCTCTCAGATCGTCCGGAGCTTCATCGCCCGCGGTCGATTCCAGGGCCACCACGTAGCCGCGTACCCGCCGGCCGGCCAGGGGCACCCGGACGATGGCACCCACCTCCACCTGGCCGTCCAAGGACGGCGGAACCCGATACGAGAAGCCTTCGTCGACCGCCAGGGTGGCGACATCAGGGACTACCCGGGCGACAACAGCCTGGGTCAGGGTCGGCTCGCCGCTTTCTTCAACTCGGCGGCATCGGCGGTCGACTCCCAGGGAAAGCCGGGTCGTCCGAAGTGGCCCAGGGCAGAGGTCCGGGCGTAGATGGGCCGGCGCAGGCCGAGCTTCCTCAGAATGGCCTCCGGCCGGAAGTCGAAGAAGGACTCGACCAGCTTCTCCAACTCGGCCGGGTCGATCTTGGCAGTCTCGAAGGCGTCTACGTAGACCGAGAACGGGTTGGCCTGACCGATGGCGTAAGCCACCTGGATCTCGCACTCGTCTGCCAACCCGGCCGCCACCACGTTCTTGGCCACGTAGCGGGCGAAGTAGGCCGCCGAGCGATCCACCTTGGTCGGATCCTTCCCCGAGAAGGCGCCTCCCCCGTGCCGCGCGTAACCGCCATAGGTGTCGACGATGATCTTGCGGCCGGTCAGGCCGGCGTCCGCCTCGGGCCCTCCTTTCACGAAGCGGCCCGACGGGTTGACCAGGAGCTCGGTCTCGCTGCCTATCAGACTCGACCCGACCCCCATCAGCACGTGCTCCCTGAGGTCCTCGCACATCTGGCCGTCCTCGACATCGGCGGTGTGATGGGAGGAGATCAGCACCCGCTCCACCCGCACCGGCCTCGAGCCTTCGTAGGCCACGGTGACCTGGGTCTTGCCGTCCGGGCGCAGGTAGTCGAGCAAGCCCTCCACTCTCACCTCGGTGAGGCGCTCGGCTAGGCGATGGGCCAGCTGGATCGGCGCCGGCATCAACTCGTCGGTGTCCCGGTTGGCGTATCCGAACATCATCCCCTGGTCACCCGCCCCGAGCTGGTCCAACTCGTGCTTGGACCCCTGCCGGGCCTCGAGCGCCTGGCTGACACCGCCGGCGATGTCGGCGCTCTGGCTCCCGAGGAGCACCTCGACAGCAACCTTGTCGGCGTGGAAGTCGACGTCGTCGTACGTGTATCCGATATCGGCGATCGCCGCTCGCACCACCGCTTGGAGGTCCAGCAGGCCGGCGCGGTTGGTGGTCTCCCCGGCCACGATCACCTTCCTGGGAGTGACCATGGTCTCGCAGGCCACCCGGGCCTCAGGGTCTCTCTCCAGGATGGCATCGAGCACTGAATCCGAGATCCGGTCGGCCATCTTGTCGGGATGGCCGGCCGTAACCGACTCGCTCGTGAAGTGACGGAGCATCATCTCGTCCAGTATATGGATGCCGGAGGACGCTCCAACTCAGGCTTCATCTTCTCTAAGTGCGGTCACGCGTGACCAGATGGCGCTGGCCACGCCGCGTTTGGTCATCATCTCGAGAGGGGTGCTCTCCCCCGCCGCCGAGATGATGGTCACCTGGTTGGTGTCGGTACCGAACCCGCTCCCGGGGCTGGTCACGTCGTTGGCCACCACGAAGTCCACCCCGTAGGTAGTGGCCTTGCCCACCGCCCGATCGACACCGCCGGTCTCCGCCGCGAAGCCGACGACGGTCGTTCCCGGTTCCACCCTCTCCACCAGCCCGGCCAGGACGTTGGGTGTGGGCTCCAGGGCGATCCGGGGAGGACCGTCGGACCGGGCCAGTTTGGTGCCGGCTACGTCGGCAGGCCGGAAGTCGGCCACCGCGGCCGCCAGCACCGCCACGTCCAGCGCCGGGGCCCGCGCCCAGACCTGGCGCGCCATGTCCTCCGCAGACTCGACCGGCACCACTTCGACCGAGCACGGCATGTCCGGCGGTGCGGTGGTCGTGACCAGCACCACCTCGGCCCCGCGACGGGCTGCCTCCAGAGCCAGTTCGTGGCCCATCTTCCCCGAGGACCGGTTACCTACGTAGCGCACCGGATCGATGGCTTCCCGGGTTCCTCCGGCGGTCACCAGCACCCTCAACCCGCTCAGGGAGTCATCGAACACCCCCGCCACCGCCGCCAGTATCTCGTCGGGTTCCGCCATGCGACCCATCCCGGAGTCGCCCGCCGCCAGCTCGCCGACGACCGGACCCACCAGGCACCTGCCGTCCTCCTCGAGGAGCCGGATATTGCGGGCTGTGGCGAGTTGCTGCCACATCTCGGTGTGCATGGCGGGCGCCATCACCACCGGCCCGTCGAAGGCCGCCACCGTGGCGGTCAGGGCGTCATCGGCCAGCCCGTTGGCGACCTTGGCCACCACATTGGCGGTGGCGGGCGCCACCACCAGGGCATCGGCCCAACGGGCCAACTCCGTGTGGGGGCTCGGTCCGGCTTGTTTCGATCCGAAGAGCGTGGTCACCACCGCGTGGCCGGTAATCGCCGCGAGGGTCTGCTCCCCCAGGAAGCGCAGGGCCCCCTCGGTCATGATGGTCCGGACCTGCGAGCCGGCCTCGTAGAGTCGCCGGGCCAGGTAGGCCGCCTTGTACGCGGCGATACCCCCGGAGATGGCTAGTACCAGATGCCGGCCGTGTAGCGCCGGTCTACCGCTCCTCGGAGTTCTCAACGGCGGTCCCCTCTACGGAGTCGTCGGAAGCCCCGGCCTCGTCGGAGCCCTCCGCCCCGGCCGGCTCATCGGCAGCGGCTTCCGCCGCCTCCGGCGTGCCCAAGGCCTCGAGACCTGCCACCAGATCACCCTCTTCGAGCGGTTCGGTCTGGTAGGAGAGCAGGACGTCGAGGGTGTCGGGCTCTTGGCTCTCGGCGGCCTCTCCGGTTGCCACCTGCAACTTATCGGCCGCGATCTCCTCGAGAGCGATGGTAAGAGGCTTGTGGCTGAGGGAATGGACCTGGGGCGGAACGTAGCGCCCGATCCCTCCCCCTAGCTGGGTGTAGTAGCTGTTGATCTGACGAGCACGGCGCGAGGCCAGCAACACGAGGTTGAAACGCCCGCCGGCCTTGCCGATTACTTCTTCAATGGGTGGCTCAATCATGGCGCAGGATCGTCTTTCGGACCGGGAACGGGTACGGCACCGGGATGACGGTCTGTGTCGACCACCGTCCGGACACCTCAGGCCTTGCTGGATGGCGAGGACCCGAGTATACCGACTATCGCTGCCACCGTAGTGTCGAGATCTGCGTTGACCACCACGTGGGCGAAACGATGCCAACCCCGATCGATCTGGTCCTCGGCCAACTTGAGGCGCGTGGCGATCTGCGCCTCCGTCATCCCCCGGCGGCCCCGCATCCTGGACTCCAGCTCGTCGAGGCTCGGAGGCATGAGAAATATGGACAGAGCATCCGGGTAGGAGCCCATCACCTGGAAGGCGCCGTTCAACTCGACATCGAGCAAGACATCCTGCCCCGTGTCGAGGTAGGCGAAGACCTCATCATGGAGGGTTCCGTAGCGATTGCCGGCGAACTCCGCCCACTCCAGCAACCGGCCTGCTTCGATCAGTCCCGAGAAAGCCTCGTCATCGATGAAGTAGTACTCGACTCCATCGGTTTCGTCAGGCCGCCTGGCGCGGGTTGTTGCCGATACGGCGAAGTGAAAGCTGTAATGAGGGGCCAGAGCCCGGATGACGGTGTTCTTCCCGACACCTGACGGCCCCGAGATGATTACCAGCCGACCGGGCCGGTGGGGGGCTGCCGGTTCGTGGCTCAGCTGAACTTGGCTAGGAGGGCGCTGCGCTGCCGCGCTCCGAGACCCCGGACCCGCCGGTTCTCGGCAATACCGAGCTCCTCCATGATCTGACCCGCCTTCACCTTCCCGGTTCTGGGCATGGAGGTGAGGACGGCGCTCACTTTGATGCCACTCACCATGGGGTCGTCGGTAGCCTGCTCGAGCAGTTCACCGAGCGACAACGACCCGTTCTTGAGCAAGCTCTTGATCTCGGCCCGCTTGCGGCGCGCCATCGCTGCCTTCTCCAATGCCCGTGCCCGTTGCTCGGCGTTCAACTGCGGAGGTGCCATAAGGTTCCTTTGCCGTTCCTTCTCTAGCTCTACTGTGCTCTACTGTTCCGACCCGACTTGATGCGCCGGTCCATCCTCGTTCGGACTTAGGCGCCGGACAGACTCTAGGAGCGTACCCAGAAATGTCCAACTGGCCCGAAACCCGGTGATAACCCCCCAGGGTCAAGGCGTCGCGGGCCAACTGTCCCCGTCTTCATCATCCTCCCAGCCGGTGGCCCCTTCGCCTTCACGACCCGGGTGAGGTTCCAGGCAAGTCGAGGCCGGAGAGAATGTCGAGAGCGGCCCGGCCCGGTTCCGGAGCTCCGGTGATGGCCCGGCCTATCACCAGGTAATGCGCGCCTCGCTCCATCCCTTCAGCGGGTGTAGCTGCCCGGGCCTGGTCATGGGAGTCGACACCGACCGGTCGGATGCCGGGCGTGACCCTCAGCAGTTGGGGGGCCACATCCGATATCACGCCCAACTCCCGGACCGAAGTGATGACGCCCTCGCAGCCGGCCTCACGGGCGAGCCGGGCTCGCACCGCGGCCAGCTTCCCCGGTGTTGCAGCCACCCCGGTCGCCGCCAGAGCATCCTGGTCGAGGCTGGTGAGGACGGTGATGGCGAGTATTCCAGCGGCGCGGGCACCCGCCCCCTCGCGCAGACCCTCGACCGCCGCTTCCAGCATGGCCCTGCCCCCTGCGGCGTGAGCGGTCACCCATCGCGCGCCCGCCTCTCCCAGATGGCGCGCCGCCGCCCTGACCGTGTTGGGAATGTCATGCAGCTTCGCGTCGGCGAACACCGGCTTCCCCAGCCGTCCGATCACTCCCACGATGGCGGGACCGGGACCGGTCAGGAGCTCGAGCCCGACCTTGAACCCACCGACATGGGGCGAAAGCTCCCGGGCGAGGCGGACGGCGTCCTCCCCGGTCGGAACGTCGAGAGCGACGAGGATGGGGTTGCGCGGTCGGCTCTCGGTAGGGTTCGATCCATCACCCATGCTGCCGGTCATGGTAGGGACTCCTCCCGGAGGGCAACGCCGACCAGGTCGGACACCCGTTCCACGCCATGGGTCCGGCACCATCTCGCCAGCTCGCGGTCGATGCGCCGCGCCGCCCGGGGCTCCGCGAAGTGGACCGTCCCTATCGCCACCGCGCCGGCTCCCGCCATGAGGTACTCCACCACATCCTCACCTGTGACCACGCCGCCGCAGCCCAGGATCGGAACCTCGGGAAGCCGGGTTGCCACCTCCATGACGGCCCGCAACGCGATCGGTTTGAGCGGGGGGCCGGAGTAGCCGCCGCTCCCCGTGGCCACCCGGGGGGTCCCCGACTCGATGTCGATGGCGGCGCCCCACACGGTGTTGCCGATCACAACCCAGTCGGCGCCCGCATTCCAGACGGATGCGGCTACCGCCACGATGTCCGAGGCGTTCGGCGACAGCTTGGCCGAGACAGGACCCGAGGCGGCGCTCCGAACCGCCTCGATCACCCGGGCCGACGCGTCCGGATCGAGGGCGATCAGTCCGTGCCCGTCGAGGTTGGGACAGGACAGGTTGACCTCCACCGCCTCCACGCCGCCCTCCTCGAGGCCCCTGGCCACGGCGGCGAAACCGGCCGGATGATGACCGACCGCCGAGCCCCAAACAGGGACGCCGACGCTGTCCAGCAGGGGACCGAACTCCGCCAGCCAGGCTTCGATGCCGGGGTTCTGGATGCCGATCGCGTTGAGCATGCCCGCTCCTGCGGGCGCTAGGCGGGGAGGCGGGTTACCGGTCCAGGGCTCGGGCGCCACGGACTTCGCCACCAGCGCCCCGTAGTGGTCGGGAGACGCCACCGATACGAAATCGACCGCTGAGCCCACCGTTCCAGAGGCGCCCACGAGGGGAGAGCGGAGCGTGACCGGCCCCAGGGCCACCGAGCGGTTCAGCGGTGCCAATCCTGCAGGCTCCGTACCTCGTACACGGCCTCCGAAGAACCGCGCAGGCTCCGGATCACCGCCTCGCCACCGGCCACGGTTGTGACGATGGGGACACCGCGCGAGGACGCGGCCCGGCGCATCAACCGACCATCTCCCCTTGCCCGCCGTCCCTGGGGTGTATTGATGATCATGTCGACCCGGCCCGACTCGATCTGCCATACCGTGTCTTCGGGACCCTCGCCCACCTTAGGTACGGCTTCGGCCGGTATGCCCCGGGCTTGCAGGTATCCGGCCGTTCCGGGCGAGGCCACCAGGTTCAATCCCAGGCTGTGAAGGGCCTCCCCGATCCGGGCGCCGGCCGGCTTGTCGGGATCCGCGAACGAGAGGAATACCGTTCCCGCCTCCGGGATACCGCTTCCCGCCGCCATCATGGCCTTCGAGTAGGCCACTCCCGGCCCCGGGCCGATCCCCATAACCTCACCGGTCGCCCGCATCTCCGGTCCGAGCAGGGTGTCCTCCTCGGGGAACCTGTCCCAAGGCAGCACCGCCTCCTTGCATGCCACGAACCGCGGTTCGCCGGGCGGGGAGTACACCCCTTCCGCCACCAGATCCTCCAGTGTGGCACCCATCATCACCCGCGAGGCGATCTTGGCGAGCGGGATGCCCTTGGCCTTGGAGATGAACGGCACCGTCCGGGATCCACGCGGGTTGGCCTCCAGCAGGAAGACCTCGTCCCCCCTGACCGCGAACTGGAGGTTGATCAGCCCCCTGACCTCAAGCGCCCTCGCCAGAGCCCCTGTCGCCCCGACGATCGTACGGCGAGCGGCAGCGCCGAGGGTGGGGGGCGGGGTGATGCAGGCCGAGTCGCCGGAGTGAACGCCGGCCTGTTCGACATGTTCCATGATGCCTCCGACCAGCAACTCCGCTCCGTCGTATACGGCGTCCACATCGACTTCTGTGGCTGCCTCGAGGAAGCGATCGATCAGGACGGGAGCCGAGGCCAGATCGAACCCCGCCTGCTGATCCCTGCCGTACAGGTCGGCCAGGTAAGCGTCGAGCTCGTCTCCCGAGTAGACCACCCGCATGGCCCGGCCCCCGAGCACGTAGGAGGGCCGCGCCAGCACCGGAAAGCCGATGGAGCCGGCCACCCGGGCCGCCTCGGCGGGGCTCGTGGCGGTGCCGTGAGGAGGCTGGACGATCTCCAGCTGCCGGCACAGGGCTGAGAAGCGCTCCCGATCCTCCGCCTCGTCGATGCGGTCCGGAGGAGTGCCGGCGATAGGCGCTCCGTTCGCCTCCAGACGTCCGGCCAGGTTGAGCGGGGTCTGGCCACCCAGCTGGACGACTACCGCCACGGGATCCTCGGCATCGCAGATCTCCAACACGTCCTCCACCGTCAGGGGCTCGAAGTAGAGGCGGTCGGAGGTGTCGTAGTCGGTGGAGACCGTCTCGGGGTTGCAGTTGACCATCACGGTCTCGTAGCCGGCCTCCTTGAGAGCGAAGGCGGCATGCACGCAGCAGTAGTCGAACTCGATGCCCTGGCCGATCCGGTTGGGACCGGACCCGAGGATCACCACCCGAGGCCGGCGGGTTGCCTCCACCTCGCTCTCGTCCTCGTAGGTGGAGTAGAAGTATGGGGTCCGCGCCTCGAACTCGGCAGCACAGGTATCGACCCGCTTGTAGGTTGGCCGGATACCGGCGGCTCGCCGGAAATCCCGGATACCGGCCTCGGGCTCCCCCCAGATGTACGCCAACTGCGCGTCCGAGAACCCCATCCGCTTGGCGTCCCGCACCAGATCGGCCCGGGGGGCACCGGCAGCCTCCAGCTCGGCCCGGAGCTCGTAGACCTCCACCACCTGGTCCAGGAACCAGGGATCGACCCCGGTGGATCGGGCCAGATGCTCCACACTCCGACCCCGGCGGATCGCCTCCCCCAGCTGGAAGATCCGGCCGGAGCTGGGAGTCGCTACCGCCTCATCGAGGGCCCCGTCGGAAACGGCCCGCAAGTCCCTCTCTCCCGGATCGGCGTTGAGCCCGTGCCGGCCGGTCTCCAGGCTCCGCAGCGCCTTCTGCAGAGCCTCGGGGAAAGTACGCCCGATGGCCATAGCTTCGCCGACCGACCGCATCGAGGTGCCCAGCCGGTCGGGCGCCATCGGGAACTTGGCGAAGTCGAAGCGGGGGATCTTGACCACTGTGTAGTCCAACACCGGCTCGAAGCTGGCCGGGGTGGCGCCGGTGATGTCGTTGGCGATCTCATCGAGGGTGTACCCCACCGCCAGGAGGGCGGCGATCTTGGCGATCGGGAACCCGGTGGCCTTGGAAGCGAGGGCGGATGAACGCGAGACGCGGGGGTTCATCTCGATGATCAACCTGCGCCCGGTGACCGGATCCACCGCGAACTGGACGTTGGAGCCCCCGGTCTGCACGCCGATGGCCCGAAGGCAGGTTATGGCCTCGTTCCGCATCTCCTGGTACTCCCGGTCCGACAGGGTCTGGATCGGTGCCACGGTGATGGAATCGCCGGTGTGGACGCCCATCGGGTCCAGGTTCTCGATCGAGCAGACGATGACCGCGTTGCCACTCCGGTCGGCCATCACCTCCAGTTCGTACTCCTTCCAGCCCACCACCGACTCCTCCACCAGGATCTCGCTCACCGGGGAGGCACTGAGCCCGTGCCGGGCGATCTCCCCGAAAGCCTCCTCGTCCCCGGCAATACCGGTGCCGCCCCCGCCCAGGATGAAGGAGGGCCGCACCATCACCGGGTAGCCGATCTCGGCGGCGGCCGCCACCGCCTCCTCCATCGATCGGGCGTAGCGGGAACGGGGCGACTCGATGCCTGCCGCCGCCATCGTCTCCTTGAACAATCCCCGGTCCTCGGCCCGTTCGATGGCGTCGAAGCTCGCGCCGATGAGTTCCACCCCGAGGCGGTCGGTCACACCCGACCGGGCGAGCTCGGCGGTCACGTTGAGCGCGGTCTGCCCGCCCAGCGTGGGAAGCAGGGCATCGGGTGACTCGTGTTCCAGAATCCGCTCGACGATCTCGGGTGTGATCGGTTCGAGATAGGTGGCGTCGGCGAACTCGGGATCCGTCATGATGGTGGCCGGGTTGGAGTTCACGAGGATCACCCGGTAGCCCTCCGACCTCAGCACCTTGGCCGCCTGGGTACCCGAATAGTCGAACTCGCAGGCCTGGCCGATCACGATCGGGCCGGAACCGATGACCAGGATGCTCTCGATATCGGTGCGCTTGGGCATCAGCAGTCCTCCGTTCCGAGCCCCATGAGGGCCAGGAAGTCGTCAAACAGCCCCAGCGCATCGTGTGGGCCGGGGGCCGCTTCCGGGTGGTACTGGACCGACATGGCGGGGATGTCCAGGCATCGCAACCCTTCCAGGGTCCCGTCGTTGAGGTTCTGGTGGGTGGGCCGCACCTCACCGAAGTCGCTTGTGACCTGCCGGGGCAGGAGGTCGGGACCGGCCAGACCCTTGCGCTCAGGCGCCTTCCGGCCTTCCAGCGACCAGAGGTCGACCGCGAACCCGTGATTCTGGGCGGTGATCTCCACCCGGCCGTCCTCGAGGCGGCGGACCGGGTGGTTGCCGCCGTGGTGGCCGAAGGGGAGTTTGAACGTCGTGGCGCCGAGAGCCAGACCGATCACCTGGTGGCCCAGGCATATGCCGAACACGGGAACGCCGCCGAGCAACGCCCGCACCGTGCCGGTGGTGTGCTCCAGCGGCTCGGGATCCCCCGGCCCGTTGGTCAGGAAGACGCCGGTCGGATCGAGACCGAGAATGTCCTCGGCGGTGCAGGTCGCCGGCAGGACATGGACCTCCAGCCCGCGCCCGGCCATCCGCCTGCCTATGTCGCGCTTCATGCCGAGGTCGATGGCCACCACCCGGCCCACCGGATCACCAACGGGATCGAACCGGTACGGCTCGGGGGTGGAAACGCCGGTAGCCAGGTCCTGCCCTTCCATCCGGGGGGCCTCAGCGGCCAGCACCGCCAGCTCCTCGGGCCCGACCCCGGCGCCGATGGCGACCGGCATCGCCCCGCGATCCCGAAGGTGGCGGGTGAGCCGCCGGGTGTCGAGGTCGGCGAGGGCCACCATCTCGTGGGACCGCAGGTAGGCGGCCAGGGTTCCATCGGCGCGCCAGTTGGAGTGCCGGCGTGACAGCGAACGGACGATCAGGCCGCGGGCGGCCGGCCTGGCGGCCTGATCGTCGTAGTCGCTGACCCCGTAGTTGCCGATGTGCGGCGAGGTCATGACCACCACCTGGCCGGCATAGGAAGGATCGGACAGCACCTCCTGGTAGCCGGTCATGGAGGTGTTGAACACGGCCTCTCCGACCCGGACCCCTTCCACGCCCACGGACCTACCCTCGAATACCTCCCCGTCGGCCGTAACCAGGAACCCGCTGCTCATCGGAGCCCTCCGGCCCCGGGAGACGGAGCGGGCACGTCGAGCCGCGCGGAGTCATGCGTGAGGCGTCCCTCGCGGAACGTGAAGCGGACCCGGCCCACCAGCGGCACTCCTGCGAACAGGGAGTTGGCCGACTTGGACAGGAACGTCTCGGGAGTCCACTGCTCGTGCCAGTCCACCACCACCAGATTGGCCGGGATGCCGGGTTCGATCCAGTTTCCGTGCCCCTCGAGCGAGGCAATCGTCGCCGGGGTGACCGACATCCGCTCGAAAAGCAGCCGAGGGTTCGGATCGAGGACGGTGCGGACGGCGGAGAAGGCCGTCTCCAGTCCGGTCACGCCCTTGGGCGCCTCCTCGAACGGAACGTCCTTCTCGTGGGCGGCGTGGGGAGCGTGGTCGGTAGCGACCGCATCGATCACGCCGTCGCGGAGTCCGTCAAGGAGTGCCTCGATATCGGCAGGCGTGCGGAGCGGCGGATACATCTTGGCCACCGGATCCATCGACAACACCTGCTGGTCGGAGAACCAGAGGTGATGCGGGGTCACCTCGGCGGTCACGTTCACCCCCCGGCGGCGGGCGGACTCGATCAGGTCCAGGGTCCCGGCACAGCTGACGTGCTGAACGTGATAAGCGGCGCCGGTCAACTCGGCTACGGCCAGATCACGGGCCACGATCACCGTCTCGGCCTGGGTCGGGATACCTCCCATGCCGAGCAACGACGACACCCGGCCCTCATGCATGTGCCCGCCCCGTCCCAGTCCGGGGTCCTCGGCGTGCTGGGCGATCACGCCACCCCTCGACTGCAGGTACTCCATGGCCCGCCGGAGCAGGCCCGAGTCGGCCACCGTGACACCGTCGTCGGTGAAGAGCCGCACGCCGGCGGCGAACAGATCGTCCAGATGTGATAGCCGGAGGCCTTCCATTCCCATCGTGATGCATCCGGCCGGGATCACGTCGACCAGCCCCACCTGCCGGCCCCGGTCGCTGACGTAGCGGGCCAGGTGGCCTGCGTCGGTGGGTGGATCGGTGTTGGGCATGGCGACCACCGCGGTGAAACCGCCGGCTGCGGCCGCCCGGGATCCGGAGGTGATGTCCTCCTTCCACTCCTGTCCCGGCTCCCGGAGGTGGGCATGGAGGTCCACGAAACCGGGCCCCACCACCAGGCCCGAGACATCGATGACCGTCCGGTCTGCCAGGGTGCGCTCCGTCATCTCCGGGCGAGGTCCCACGGCGGTCACCCGACCGCCTTCGATGAGGACGTCCGTCCGGACCTCGCCGGCCGGTGTGAGAACGCCACCGCCGGTCAGGAGGATCCCGCCCATCACTTACCTCCCAAGAGGCGGAACAGGATGGCCATCCGCACCGCCACGCCGTTGGTCACCTGGTCCAGGATCAGCGCCCGGGGATGACCGGCCACCACGTCGTCTATCTCCACACCCCGGTTCATCGGACCCGGGTGAAGCACCACCGTATCGTCGGGAAGGCGGGCGAAGCGGTCGCGGGTCATGCCGTAACGGGATACGTACTCCGGCAGCGAGGGAAACACCGAGGCCCCTCCCCGCTCGGTCTGGATCCGAAGCAGGTAGGTGGCGTCGACCGACCCGACTACCGCGTCGAAGTCATCTGTCGTCTCTACGGGCCAACCCTCGCAGTTCACGGGTTGGAGGGTCCGGGGCGCCACGAGAACCACCCTGGCACCCAGGGTGGTGAGGGCGAACACGTTGGATCGGGCCACCCGGGAGTGGCGGATGTCGCCCACGATCGCCACCCGCAGGCCGTCCAGGTCGCCGAATCGGCGGCGCAGGGTGAGGGCGTCAAGCATGGCCTGGGTGGGATGCTGATGGGCGCCGTCGCCGGCGTTGATCACCTGGCACCCGGTCCATCCGGCAATCCGCCACGGGGCGCCGGTGGCCCGGTGGCGCACCACCATCAGGTCCGCGCCCATCGCTTCGATGGTCAGCGCCGTGTCCTTGAGGCTCTCCCCCTTGGACAGGGACGAACCGGACGCGGAGAAGCTCATCACGTCGGCCGAGAGTGCCCGCGCGGCCCGCTCGAACGACAGCCGGGTGCGGGTGGAGCTCTCGAAGAACAGGTTCGCCACCAGCTTGCCCTGGAGAGCGGGAACCTTGGGAATGGGGCGGGACAGTACCCGGGTGAACTCGTCGGCCAGGTCGAGTATCTCTTCGAGGTCGTTCCGGGTCAGGTCTTCGGTGGTGAGGAAGTTCAACTCCGTGCCCCCTGCACCCACACCCCGTCCTCGCCCCCATCGATCTCGCCCAGCCTCACCGAGACCCGTTCGGCGACAGAGGTGGGAAGGTTGCGTCCAACGTGGTCGGGACGTATCGGAAGCTGGCGGTGTCCCCGGTCCACGAGTACCGCCAGCCGCACCGCCTCCGGCCGCCCGAAGTCGTTCAGGGCGTCCAGCGCAGCCCGCACGGTGCGGCCCGTGTAGAGGACATCGTCCACCAGCACCACGGTCCGGGCCGTGATGTCGACCGGAAGCTGGGTCCCCGACAGCGGGGTGGTGGGCCTGGTCGACAGGTCGTCGCGGTGCAGGCCGATGTCCAGGGCGCCCACCGGCACCCGGGCACCCCCGACCTCCTCGATGACCGCGGCGATGCGGTGGGCCAGGGGTACTCCTCGGGTGTGAATCCCCACCAGCACCGGAAGGACGTCCCTCGACTTCTCGATGATCTCGTGCGAGATACGGGTCAACGACCGCCTGACGTCGGCTTCGGCCATCACCATGGGCATCAGCTACCTGCGTCCTCCTCGAGGCCACGTATCAACCGGAAGGGGTGAGGGGAAGCGGTACGGGAAGGCACGCCGGAGCGTACTCGCCGCGGCTCGGGTGCCGCTTGGCACAAGCTCGGGTCTCCTTCCCGGCCTCACCGGACCGGATTAAAGGTTCGGGCAACGCTAGCAGGATCGGAGCGTCCCGAAGGCCGGGACCTGCGTTCCTGAGCCCTGCGGGGACGTACCCGGTCCGGCGATCACCCCATTTCCCATCCCGCGGGACGGCTATCCATCGGCGGGCGGCATCGGGCATGTCGCACCCGCGGTTCTTGTCACATCCTCGTCCTATGCTGTTAACCAACCGTAAATACCAGCAGTCCGGTTCGGACGTCGACCGGATCACACGAGGTCAGATCGTCGAGCAGCCCGCCCGGGCACGGCGGGACGCGCTCGACACCAGGTGG